>CAJJBL010000020.1 GCA_905182395.1 alpha proteobacterium SCGC AAA536-G10
ACAATTTTGAACCATTCTATATTCCATTATGAGCTCTTCTTTTAAACTCATGTTCTTAGCTTCTCTGATTTGCCTTAATGATATTTTTAAAGAAGTTGGCGATTTATGTTTTAATTCATCAAATTGAGCCTTTAGAAAATCATTTTCATTTCTCAATAGCTCTTCACATTTCTCAAAAATATGCTCTATTGTATCAAAAGAAAATGCTTCTTTAAGAATTTTTTCATTATCTTGCAATACACTATCTTCAATACTTGGTTTCTGAGAAAAATTATCTATACAGCTTGAAACGTCATCATTATTTTTTGGAGAATTCAATATTATTTTACTTCTTAAATTAGAAATTTCATTTGAAGGAACAAAGTGTGTAGCAAGACCTAATGACATTAAATCATATGCTTTGAGCCTAGCGCCGACAAGAGCTAACCACGCACCAATGCCTTTGTCTAGCTGACCTAATAGCCAACCTCCTCCAACATCTGGGAATAATCCTATTGCTGTCTCTGGCATTGCAAACATAGTTTTATCTGATGCAACCACATGACTACCATGCATGGAAATACCAACGCCTCCTCCCATAGTAAAACCGTTAATAAGTGCAATAAACGGTTTAGAATAATTACTAATTTTATAATTTAAAGTATATTCATCATAAAAAAATGACCGAGATAATTTAGTAGGAGGACCTCCCTCAGCCAACACTTCTTTTCTTAATTTAACAACATCACCACCTGCACAAAAGGATCTGTCTCCAGCTCCTTCAATTATAACACAGTTAATATCCTCTTTTTTTTCCCAAACATTTAAATATTTATTTATCTTTTGTACCATAGGATATGTAAGAGCATTTAATCTATCTGGTCTATTTAACGTTATTATCCCAACACCATTTTCTTCTATGAATATTACTTCATCTTCTGACATTATCTTCTAACCCTTTTTATAAAAACTAATTACCTTTTAATTTTCTTGATATTATAACTCGCATTATCTCATTAGTACCTTCGAGTATCTGATGAACTCTTAAATCTCTTACAAGCCTTTCTAAAGGAAAATCTTTTAAATATCCATACCCTCCATGAATTTGAAGCCCCATATCACATATATTAGAACATATGTCTGTGGTAAACCGCTTTGCCATAGCGCATAGTTTTGTTGCCTGGGGATCCTTGGCATCTAAACTAGATGCCGCCCTCAAGACCATTAACCTTGAAGCCTCTAATTCCGTAGCCATATCAGCCAACTTAAATTGAGTTACCTGAAATTGATCAATAGATTTACCAAACTGTTTTCTTTCTGAAGAATAACTTATAGATGCTTCTAATGCAGCTCTTGCCCCCCCTAGAGAACAAGCCGCAATATTAACCCTTCCCCCATCTAATCCTTGCATAGCAATTTTAAACCCTTCTCCTTCATTACCAACAATATTTTCAAGAGGTATTTGACAATTATCAAAATTTACCATGGAAGTATGTTGACTATTCCAACCCATTTTTTTTTCTTGTTTACCAAAAGAAAGGCCTTCAACCCCTTTTTCAACTAATAGACACGAGACTCCCCCTGGCCCTTCACCCCCAGTACGACACATAACTGCAAAAACATCACTAGTCGGTCCGCCAGATATAAAACTCTTTGACCCATTTAAAATATAATGACTATTACCTTTTTTTGACGCAGTTGTTTTCAAGGCCGCTGCGTCAGACCCTGAACCTGATTCTGTTAAACAGTAACTAGACATTATTTCCATAGTTGATAATTTATTTATAAACTTCTTTTTAATACTCTCTGAGCCATGGGCATCAATCATCCAAGTTACCATATTATGTATTGATAAATATGCTGCTGTAGATACACAGCCTCTTGATAATTCTTCAAAAATAATCGCTGCATCTAATCTATTAAGACCTGAACCACCATGATCCTCACTAACATATATGGCTGCCAAACCAAGTTGAGCTGCTTTTTTAAGTGTTTGAATTGGAAAAATTTCATTTTGATCCCATTCAGATGCATGAGGCATAAGTTCAGTCTCAGCAAAATTCTTTGCCATCTCTTTAATTGCCATTTGTTCATCGTTATACTCAAAATTCATTCTCTACCCCCCATGTAAAAAACTTAATATAAAATAGATATTAACATTTATTAGAATTCAAGATCATTTCTGATGCTTTTTCTGCAATCATTAACGTAGGAGCGTTAGTATTGCCCGACGTAACAGTTGGCATAATAGAAGCATCTACAACTCTTAAGCCTTGAATTCCTCTGACACGCAACTGTGGGTCTGTAACTGATGATGAATTCGATCCCATAGCGCAAGTACCCACAGGATGAAAAATTGTAGTTCCAATATCACCCGCTACTTTTTTAAGATCCTCATCTAACTGAAATTGTATTCCAGGAGCGTGTTCTATAGGATTATATTTTTTCATTGCTGGTTGAGAAATTATTTTTCGAGCTAGCCTTATAGATTGTGCTGCAACGATTCTATCTTGTTCTTCCGACAAGTACCTTGGATCAATTGATGGCGCCTCTTTATTATCTTTTGATACTATGTGCACGCTGCCTCTACTTTGAGGGTTAAGATTACATACACTTGCTGTTAATCCTGGAAAATCATGAAGAGGGTCTCCA
>CAJJBL010000021.1 GCA_905182395.1 alpha proteobacterium SCGC AAA536-G10
CAGATGTGTTAGTAATGAGTAATATTTTTATAAATATAAATATAAATATAGAATATAAAAAATTCATTTTAGCCTCAAACTAGTTTAAACAATGTATTACTTTTATTTAAACCAATTTTTTTTTTAAAGATAATAAAAAAGTTAAAATCATGATTTTTTCAATTGAAGGCAGTACTTCTAAATTATCTATGGCTTTATTAAAAAATAATTTAATTATTAGCAATAAATCCATAGAAATAACAAATGAATTAGCTGAAATTATAGTGCCAGCTATAAAAATGTTTTTATATGAAAACTCTATATCTATTAATCAAATATCACATGTAGCAGTAGGATGTGGTCCGGGAGGATTTACTGGACTAAGGTCTGTAATAGCAGTAGTGAAAGGAATGATTATTTCCAACGATAATTTAAAAACAATAGGAGTAAATAGTTTAGCTGCGTTAGGAATATCTGTTATAGAAGAGGCAAAAAAAAAGAGAATCAAATATATCATATCTTTAGTTGATACAAAGAGAGAAGATGTTTTTATACAGTTATTTAAATTAGAAAAGGATAAAAAATCATTATTTCCTTTTCGGTCAATAGATAGAACTAAAGTATTAAAATTAGAAAACATACAAGAATATTTTATACAAAATAGTCTAATCGATGAAGACGTGTTAGTTGTTGGTTATGAATCATATTTAATAAACAATAATTCTATTAACATTAAAATTTCTGAAAATATAATTCAAGTTCCAAATGCTTTTTGGATAGCTAAATTAGCAAAGCTAGCAATCGATCAATTTGAATACTTAAATAAAACAGATATAGTTTTTAATAAAATTGAACCTCTATATATAAGATCACCAGAGATAACTAAAAAAATTTAAAATGATCAAAATTCAACCTTTAAAAGAAAATGATTTTAAAAGAGTATTAGAAATTGAAAAAGAACTTTTTCAAGATCCAATGACATATAGTGAACTAGTGAATTTCACTAAACAAGATTGTTTTAAAATTTGGAAAATGGAGATAAATCAAATTATTGGTTATGTGTCATTTTTTAAAATTAAAAATGAAATAGAAATCATTAAAATTGGAATAAATAAAGCTTATCAAGGAAAAGGTTTTGGATCTTGTTTAATTAATGAAATGAAGAAAGCAGAGGTCAATTATTTTTTTTTAGAAGTCTCAGTTGAAAATATTTTTGCTATTAACTTTTATTTTAAAAATGGCTTTTATAAAATAGGAGAAAGAAAAATGTATTATAAGCAAAAAGACAATTCAAGAATTGATGCTCTTACACTATGTTTAAAGATTTAATAAATGTGCAATAAACATAGAACATAGTTGGAAAAGATAGAGGATCAATTATGTTAGAAAAAAGAATAGAAAATAGATTTTGGTTTCAAAAAATTAAAAAAAATAATTTGAGTTTAATATTTAGAAGATATAAAAATTATTATTTAACACAAAATTTTAAAAAACCTTTTCCAACAATAGAAGTTGGTGATTTTATAATAAAATTAGCTGAAAAGCGTTCTGAAATAAAGCATGCGCAATCATTAAGATATTCTGTTTTTTATAAAGAAAGAAATGCAAGAGCATCTCTATCAAAAAAATTGTTCAGAAGGGATTATGATCAAGTTGATAATTTTGCTGATCACTTAATAGTAATAGATAAAACCAGAAAAAACTTTAACAATAAAATAATAGGTACATATAGATTAATGAGAGGTGACTTAGCTAGTCAATTTGGAGGCTTTTACACGTCTGCAGAATTTGATTTATATAATATAGTTAATTTATTTAAAAAAAATGAAATACTTGAGTTGGGAAGATCATGCGTACACCAAGATTATAGAAATGGAACTACAATGAACTTATTGTGGAAAGCGATTGCTAATTACGTAAATATGTATGATATAAAAATTTTATTAGGTTGTGTAAGTTTTCCAGGCACTGATGTAATTAAATTTTCTAATCAATTATTTTATCTAAAACAAAATCATTCTTTACCAAAGGAATTGTCTGTAGAAAGTTTAGATAATAATATTTATCCAACAGATAATTCTGAAAATAAAAATTTGAGTGATATAAAAACTTTTGTCAAATTACCTCCTTTAATAAAAGGTTATTTAAGAGTTGGTGGAAAAGTCAGTGAAAGTTTTTTTGTAGACCATGAGTTTAATACAATAGATTTGTGTGTAGTTGTTAAAATAGATAACATAGACGATAAATATAAGAAAAAATTTTTACATTAATAGGTTTCAAGGTGATAGCTAAAAACAATATATATTTCAGACCTATTATTAAATCTTCAATAATTGATCAAATTCTATTTAATATAAAATTATTTTTATTTTTATTTTTAGCGGCTCCAATGATTTTGATGTCATTTATTTTGGGAGGAATTTTTCCATTTGTTAGAAATTGGTTACCTGTGATTTTTTATCGAATGGTAGTTTGGCTTTTATCTATTAAAATTGAATATGAAGGAAATATAGAAAAATCAAAAAGGTGTAATCTTTTTATTAGCAATCATATCTCTTATTTAGATATACCTATTTTAGGTTCACAGTTTCCATTAAAATTTGTTGCTAAATTAGAAGTTAAAAATTGGCCTATTTTTGGCTTTTTATCAAGATTAGCAGGTACTGTTTTTATTAAAAGAGCAAGATCAGAAAGTTTATTACAAAAGACAGTAATATTTAAATTACTGTCTGAAAGAGAAAAAATTCTAATTTTTCCAGAGGCAACTACATCTGATGGAAATAGAGTTTTATCATTTAAATCTAATGCGTTTTCAGCCGTAGAAAATCAAAATTTTTGTATTCAACCTTTAGTTATCATATATTCTGAAATAAACGGAATGCCAATAAATAGATGGTTAAGGCCGATAATAGCTTGGTATGGTGATATGGATTTAAAGCCACATCTATTAATATTAAAAAGTCTAAAGTCAATACGAGCCAAAATCATATACTTAGAACCAGTTAATTCAAAAGACTTCATTAATAGAAAAGATATGAGCAAATACATAGAACAAAAAATACAAAGATCTTATTCTTACTCTTTATCAAGAAAAAAGCTTGCAGGATAAATAAAATATATGGCACTAAAGAATTCATTATTGTAAAGTGTTAATTATATGAAAAAGCTCTATATCAAAACTCATGGCTGTCAGATGAATTTCTATGATTCTGAAAAGATGGTCGATTTATTAAAACCATTAGGTTATGAATTACATAATGATGGTGATGATGCAGATATTATAGTACTTAATACATGTCATATACGTGAAAAAGCTGTAGAAAAGACTTATTCAGAACTAGGTCGAATTAGAGATCAAGCAAATTTAAGAAAAGAAAAAACAGGAAAAAAAACTATTATAGCAGTTGCTGGATGTGTCGCTCAAGCTGAAGGTGATCAAATTATGAAGCGCTCTCCATGGGTAGATATAGTTGTTGGACCTCAATCTTATCAAAATTTGCCGGAATTAATTTCTAAAGTTGACCCTATTGAAAAAAATAAATTAATTAGCATTGATTTTCCAGTTATTCCAAAATTTGATCAATTAAAGTCAAAAATTACACAAAGAGGTCCGTCTGCCTTTTTAACTATTCAGGAAGGGTGTGACAAGTTTTGTTCATTTTGCGTTGTTCCGTATACTAGAGGGTCGGAGTATTCTAGATCTATATACTCTATAATTGATGAGGCTAAAAAATTAATTGATGCTGGTGTAAAAGAGATAACTTTATTGGGGCAAAATGTTAATGCTTGGAGCTCTAAAGGCAAAGACGGTAAAGTTTGGCGTTTAGGAAGTTTAATTAAAGAGCTGGCCAAGATTAACGAACTTCAATTTATAAGATATACAACATCTCATCCTTTGGATATGGATCTAGAGTTAATAGAGGCTCATAGAGATATTGAAAAATTAATGCCTTATCTTCATTTACCTTTGCAATCTGGTTCAGATAATATCCTTAAGCTGATGAATAGAAAGCATAAAGTAGATGATTATTTGAAGATTATAGAAAAAGTTAGGAATTATATTCCCAATATTGCAATATCAGGAGATTTTATAATAGGTTTTCCTGGAGAAACAGATAAAGATCATGATGCCACAATTAAGATAATTAAAGAGGTTAAATTTTCTCAAGCCTATTCCTTTAAATACTCTGTTCGACCAGGGACACCTGCAGCAGTATTTTTTAATCAGGTTGATGAACAAATTAAAAGCTCAAGGTTACAAGAGGTGCAAAATATATTAAGAGAACAACAATTTGAATTTAATAAAAAATCTATAAATTCTGTAATAAAGGTTTTGATTTTAAAAAATGGAAAAAAAGTAAATCAATATTTAGGCAGATCTCCTCAAAATCAATCTGTTTATTTTAACCATGAAAAAGAAAATTTGATAGGCTCTATTATTAATGTAAAAGTTTCTGAAGCATTCCAAAATAGTATTAGCGGTTCTATAGTATAAATTTAAGTTATAAAATATTTGAAAGTAAACAAAATATTGAATTTGAAAGAACATAAAGAAGAAATTACTATTGATTTTCCAAACAATTCCCTAATAGCTCTTATTATAGGAAACCAAAGTATTAATTTATCTAAATTAGAAAAATTAATAGAAGTACGAATCAGTTCATTTGGTAATCAATTTAATATTTTTGGAAATATAAAGAAAATAAACTTAGCAAAAATTATTTTAACAAATATATATAATAATTTATCTAATCAAAAAGGTAGTAATATTGCATGTGATTTTTCTAAATTTGAAGATGAATTTAGAATGCTTCAAAATAACAACACAAAAAAATTAACAACTAATACAAAAAATGAATATATTTCTTTGCAAATTGAAACTTGGAAAAAAACAATTGTTCCCAAAAGTATAGGTCAGAAAACTTATTTTGAAGCTTTAAAAAATTTTGAATTAGTTTTCGGTCTTGGTCCTGCTGGCACAGGAAAATCATATTTAGCTGTTGCCAAAGGAATTGAGATGTTAAAAAAAGGCTTCGTAGAAAAAATAATTTTAACAAGGCCTGCGGTAGAAGCTGGAGAAAGGTTGGGTTTTTTACCTGGAGATATGAAAGAAAAAATAGATCCATATTTAAGACCAATATATGATGCATTATATGAAATGATGCCTGCAGATAGAGTTGAAAAAAAAATTCAATCTGGTGAAATAGAAATTGCTCCATTAGCTTTTATGAGAGGAAGAACCTTTACAAATTCTTTCGTAATTGTTGATGAAGCTCAAAATACCACATCTACACAAATGAAGATGGTTTTAACAAGAATTGGTGAGGGGTCTCGAATGGTAATAAATGGAGATCTAAGTCAAGTTGATTTACCTGTTGGACAAAAGTCGGGACTAAAGCAAGCTCAAGAGATTCTTAATAATATTAAAGCTATAAAAATTATAGAATTAGGAGTGGAAGATATTATAAGGCATCCAATCGTTGCTGAAATTATAAAGGCCTATGATAAACAAGGTAAAAATTAATTTTTTAAAAAATATATTGAAATGTCACGAATAAATAAAAAATATAAAGTTTGGGATACAGAAAGTTATTTTATAGAAGCTATAATAGAGAATTTATGGTGGGAAAATATAATTAATGAATTTTTTGAACAAAAACTCACGTTAATTATAAATCAAATCATTGATAATACTAACAATGAAAATATCTTAAAAAAATTTTCTATTTCTATATTATTTGCCGGAGATAAAAAAATAACTCAATTAAATAAAAAATTTAAAAAAATTAACTTTCCAACAAATATATTATCTTTTCATGCAGCGCGAAATATAAATGCTGATAACTTTTTAAATAATAATGATGACAATTTTTTAGGGGATATAGTTATATCTTCTGATACTTTAATTAAAGAAGCAAACTCTG
>CAJJBL010000022.1 GCA_905182395.1 alpha proteobacterium SCGC AAA536-G10
AAACTAATTCAAACTTTTTAAAGCTGTCTTTATTATTATCATAAACTAGGGATTTATGTCCGGCATTAGCAAAGCCAAGAGCCCAACTCGCTCCAATTAGACCTGCTCCACAAATACCAATATTACCCATTGAATGACCTTATATAAAATTTAAACCGCATCATTTAGATGCGGTTTAAATTTATTTGGTTATATTAGCCGCGGCAACCACAAGCCCATTTCAGGTTGCATTATTACAAATGATAATCCAATTAACTGAATAATCACGAAAGGAATTACACCTCTGTAAATACTTAGCGTAGCAATTTCTGGAGGAGCAACACCTTTTAAGTAGAACAAGGCAAACCCAAATGGGGGAGTAAGAAATGATGTTTGCAAATTTATAGCCATTAATACTAAAAACCATATCATTGTTTCTTTTCTTCCATCAAGGCCTGTCAATTGTGTTACATGATCTCCAAAATCAAGAAGAAGAACCAATGGAGCAAAAATTGGAAGAATAATTAATGTTATCTCCACCCAATCAAGAAAGAAACCCAGAATAAATGTCATACCCATTAATAAGAATAACAATCCCCATGAACCCAATCCTGCTTTTTCAATTAACTCTTCAACTATATAGTCTCCACCCAGTGATCTAAATACATAAGCAAAACAAGTAGCACTTATAATAATCAAAAATACCATTGAAATAGTCAGACCTGAAGAGTGCATAACACTCCTAAGCATTGGAAAAGTAAATTTACCTCCTATAACTGCAAGCATAGTTGCACCAAAAGCACCAACTGCTCCAGCTTCACTAGGAGTTGCCCACCCAAGAAGAATAGATCCTTTGATTAAAGCTATTAGCGCTACTGGAGGCATGAATGCCTTAAGAACCATTATTGGTAATTTTCCTTTTTCATATTGCATGTCTTCTTCTTTAATAGAAGGAGCAACTTTTGGATCTACTGAGGCCCAAATAAAAATGAATATTAGATACATCAAGGCAAGTGTCAAACCTGGGATTAAGGCACCCATAAATAGATTGCCAACTGAAACCTGCATAATATCAGCCATAATAATTAACATAATACTAGGTGGTATTAGTATTCCTAATGTACCAGAAGCTGCTATAACACCAGTTGCCAAAGCATGACTGTATTTTGCTTTTATCATTGGAGGTAAAGCCAAAGCTGTCATCATAGTAACAGAGGCTCCAATAATACCAGTCATAGCAGCCAAAACTGTTCCCATAACCGTAACTGACATAGCTAAACCACCAGGAACTTTCCGAAGTAGTATCTGCGTAGTTCTAAGCAAATCATTAGCAATACCACTTCTTTCCATCATGGTTCCCATAAACACAAAGCTTGGTATGGCCACTAAAATGAGATTTTCTGCTGAAAATCCCCAAATTCTAGGTACAAAGTTAAAAAATTCTGCAAATCTAAAAACTCCAAACATATAACCTATAAAACCATAGGTTATAGCAACACCACCAAGTATAAAACCAACAGGATACCCTATGAAAAGTAAGACACCCATCGTCACAAACATAAAAATAGGTAAATATTCAATTATTATTTCAACAAAATGCATTACTGCCCCCACGCTTTATTTTTATTATTGTTAATTTCGTTATTTTCATTATATTTTTGCCATCCGACAATTTTTATTACTCTCCAACCATATTTGACTGACAACATAAAAAGGCAAACAAAAATAGTTAGAGGTAAAATAGATGCTTTAGCTATAAGAGCTTCATAAAAACTAATACCAATTATAATAGATGGACCAAATGAGATTAAATAAGAAGAAATTAAGTCATTCTTTCTTACTACTCCAAAAATTGATCCTATAACTCCTAGGGAGGCAACTAACCATAATAAGTAAATTATATTATTAGTATCAAAAAAAGTTAATGTAGCTGCGAGAGCTATAATTCCAAATAGACTTCCAACAAAAATACCATAAGCAACTAACTCATATTGAGATTGAGCTAAAGTCAAGTCTTTAGCTTTAGTCAAATATGGTGTTTTTTGTTTATCAAACACATATCCTGGAACTTTTGAAAACCACATAATTTATCTCGCAAAAGCGGGCTGAGTTAATTTATTTTTTTTCATCGTAATCAAGTATCATAAGATCTAATTTCTTTTTATTATCACCCCAAATAACAGCTATTAATTGTATCATTACTGACACCCCTCCTAAGAATAGGAAGAAACAACCAACTGGTAGGAATGTTTTAATAATCCATCTATTACTTAACCCAACTAATGAGGCCGAAACTTCATTAATTTGATAAGAGTCAATTGTGTAGATTACAGCAAAATACATACAAACAAGAGTAAAGGGCAACATAAAGAATATATTACCAAAAAATTCAACCATAGCTTTTGTTTTAAATTTCATATTTTCTCGAATAAAATCAACTCTAACATGTCTGTTATGAGTGTAACCCATCCCAAGAACTAAGCAGAAAACTGCTGTGTGAAGATGCCATTCCATCTCCTGCATTAATGTAGACTCAAAGAAAGAACCAAAATTGGCAACCATATATACTTGTATCCAAATTAATTTTCTAGCTACTACATCCCACATTGTTATTAAAACCAGAGGAACTAAAAGCCATGTACCTGCTCGTCCAACTCTATTTACAAGCTCTCGTAGCTTTTCACTAATTGAAATAAGACCTTCCATATTTTTTTCTGTAAGAGCCGCCATAATTTTTCCCCAGTCATGATTTAACAAGTATAGTTTTAAATAAACGTTTAACTTATTAAATATAATAATTCAATTATTTTTTAGAAAAATAGAAAACATCACACCTATATTTAAATAGGTGTGATGTTTATATTATTTAGTATTTCACGCCTTGCTTTAAATAAGCTTTGCTAGACCAAATTTGGTAATCGTCTCTAAAAGCATTATAGCTAGCAGTAATTTCTTTAAACAAAGGATCTGAAGCAGATTTTTCTTCTACAACTTCATCCCAAGCTTTTTTAAACTTAGAAATTTCTGAATCAGGCCAGGTAACAAATGTTACGCCCTTACTTTCAAGTTCACGCATAGCTGGAACTTGTTTAGCATCAGATCTAACAAGAGCCCACCAAGCAGTGGATTCACATGCTGTAGAAATAACACTTTTTTGTGTTTTTGTTAAACCATTCCAAGCTTTCTTATTTAACAATAACTCTCCAATTGATGTCTGCTGATGCCATCCAGGGAAATAGTTAAATTTAGCTAATTGGTAGAAACCATAACTTAAGTCATGAGTAGGCATTGAAAATTCAGTTGCATCAATAACACCTTTTTCAAGAGCTGGATAAATATCTCCACCAGCTAAAAGCTGTGTTGAAACACCAAGCTTACTCATTACCATTGCACCAAGTCCAAAGAAACGCATCTTCATTCCTTTTAACTCTTCAACATTGTTGATTTTCTTACGAAACCAACCTGAAGTTTCAGGAGCATGCACTAAACAGTTAAGAGGTTTAAGGCCATATTCACCATAAATTCTATCTTTTAACTGATTTCCGCCGCCATATTCCATCCAACCAACATACTCACTTGCACCTGGACCAAAAGGAACAGCTGTAAAATATGAAACTGCAGGAATTTTTCCAGCATGATAACCAGGTGTTGTATAACCTGCATCTACTGCACCATTCTTAACAGCATCCCAAACTTCTAATGAAGGTACAAGAGCGTTTGGCTCATGGAACCTTAATTGCACATCACCACCTGAGATTTCTTTTACTTTATTTGAAAAGTAAACAGCTGCTTCACCATTAATGGCAACTTGGCTTCCCCAAGTACTTTGCATCTTCCAACGTAATTTCTCAGCTGCGTTTACTGATACCGCCATAAGACTAGTTGTAGCAATAGCTACAGCGCCTATAAATAGGCTAGATTTGAATTTCATAGAATTCCTCCCTAGTATTGTAATTAAAGATTATATCTAAGTTCATTAATTATTCCCCAAAATATTAATCCGACTAAAAGAAACAAAACGTTTCTCAATTAGCTCACATCTTCTCAATTATTTCAATAAAGGCAAGCAAAATTAGCAAATATATCAATTTTTTTTAATATTATAATGATATCTGAAGCCATGCTTAATATTTTTTATACTTTGGAAATACTATTTTTTAATTTCTTTTAAATATATAACTTTAGTACAGGCTAAAGGTCGTCATAATGACCAGCAGAAGCAAAGTAACCTCCATGAGTAGTAACAAGAGGATCTTTAGGGTCAACAAAACCTTTTTGTTCAACAACCTTACTTCTAAAATGTTCAGCATTATCCTCAGGTTTAAAACCTATATGATTCGCATATTTATTATCAATTAAAATTGAGTCGTTATTAGAAACTCCAAAAATAATAGAATGCTCAACATTTGAAGAATTCATACAAGCCTTAATTAAGCTTCTTAAATCATTATAGCTTAGCCAAGTAGACAGCACTCTTTCATCTTTTGGCTCAGCTAAAGATGAATAAATTCTTATTGAAACGGTTTCAATTTTATATTTGTCCCAGTAATATTGAGCTAACGTTTCTCCAAAAACCTTTGACACACCGTAATTGCTATCTGGCCTTGGCATCATCTTATTATCAACAACATGTGATCTAGGATAGAAACCAACTGTATGAACAGAACTTGCCCATATAATTCGTTTAACATTATTTTTTCGACATCCTTCGTATAAATTATACATACCTATTATATTCGAGTTCAAAACATTATTCCATGAACCTTCAATACTTTGGCCTCCCATATGAACAACACAGTCAATATTTTTTGTTAATTCCAGCATTTCACTTTCATTAGATAATTCAGCTTGAATAACCGTCTCATTTTCAAATTTTTTATTTAAAGCTGCTTTATCTGATATTCTAAGCACCTTACATGACATTGAAAGAAATTCTCTTAACTCCTCTCCTAAAGCACCCGCAGCCCCAGTTAATAATATGTTATTATATTTAAAATTAGACATCTTTATCTCCTCAATTTATTTGCTTCTTTACGTGCTCTCTCCAAAATGTAAATAACCCAGCTGAAATTACTATTGCTGAACCTATAACAACTTCCTGCTCTAACTTTTCATCAAATATCAAAACTCCAATAATAGAAACAAAAACCAACTGAAGATAAGTAAAAGGTTGAAGTAAGGAAGCTTCACTGACTTTAAATGCCTTAGTCATCAAATAATGTCCTGCAGTTCCCAAGCAACAAACAATTAATATCCAAATCCAGTCATAATTATTTATAGTTGTATAAAAAAATGGACCTATAAAAGTCAGTAAAATAAAACCAGTAAGACCTGTGTAAAACATAGTTGTATCAGCACTATCTTCTCTGGATACATATCTTGTTAAAATTTGATAAACAGCAAAGGCAAATGCGCAACCAAGAGCAATTAGTGATAAGGGATCAAATACTTTGGTCCCTGGCCTCAATATAATTAAAATTCCTATAAATCCTATTAAAATTGCAGTCCATCTTTTCCAACCAACTTTTTCATTCAAAAAAACTACAGACAATGCAGCTACGATAAGTGGGCAACTAGCAAAAATAGCATGCGTCTCTATCAAACCTATTTTTAAAAAAAGATAATGCGCAAAACACATTTCAACAGCTAAAATCGATCCTCGAATAAGCTGAATATATTTGTATTTACTTCTGGAAACCAAAATAACACTTTTATTTTTTTGACTATTTATCAAAATTACAAATGAAAATAAAAACAAATACCTAAACATATTTATTGTTATTACATTATAATAATCAGTTAAATATCTAGTAAAACCATCCATTAATGAAAGAAAAAAAATGGCAGATACCATAAATAAAACACCAGTGGCGTTTGATGATTTTGGAAAACTCATACTACCCTTTTAAATTAAAAAAAATTAATAAAAATCCATTGTTTCATTTATACCTTTTTCTAAACTTGTATATTGAAATTCTTTAAAAAGCTCTTTTGGGCTTCCTCCTAATATCTCATCTACAACTGGTAATGCATCCCCTTTAATTGATATATTTGCATGAGGAATTTGGTTTTTGATTATATTAGTAAAGTTTTTTACACTTGTCGTAATTCCATTGATATTTATTGTATTCGCTCCCAAAGGACTTTTGTCTAAAGATAGTTTTACTAAACTTGCAACATCCTCCACATAGACAAAACCAGCGCTTCCTGAAAAGTTAACACTAAATGAAGTCCCTTCCTTAGCTGCCTTACAAGCTAAAGTTACACCGGCAGTACCTCCAACTTCTCTTCCTGGTCCATATATAACAAATGGACGTATACCAATGCTTGAAATTTTATTTTCCAGAAAATAAGCTCTGGCTATACCTTCAACTGCTAATTTATAAGATCCATAATGAGTTTCAGGAAAAGGCAAATATTTATCCTTTTGTCCAAAAACACCAGCACTGCTGGCATAAACAACAAATGATATGCCATGATCCTTTACTGCCTCAAAAACATTTATTGCACCAAGAATATTTACTTGCGCTCCTAAAATAGGGTTTTTACTACAATCTGGTGTCATTAAGCCTGCAAGGTTTATGACGTAATCCATTTTATTAATAGAGGAGAGAACTTGCTCATAATTAGTGACGTCACCAGTAATAAATTTTACTTGTGAAAATTTATCTCCTATTAGTTTTTTAAGAAGATAATTATCAATTTTTAAATCAAATACAGTAACATTATAATCACTTTCAATCAGTTTTTTTACTATCCAACTACCAAGAAAGCCTGCTCCCCCAAAAACAATAACATTCATTGATTATTTTCTCCCTAAAACCATAGATTTTGCTGCCTTCCCAATTTCTTTAATACAATCCATTGATTTAGGAAAATGTTTTGAATTTGATAAAAAGCCGTGAATTTGTCCTGGATATAATTTATATGAAACTTTGTTTCCAAAAAACTCTAATCTTTTTTTATAGGCTATTCCCTCATCTAATAATGGGTCTAATCCAGCTGCAAAAATATATGTTTCAGGCATGTTTTCTAAATTAGGAGCAAATAAAGGCGAAGCTTCCCAATTCAAAGCTTGAACTTTATTTTCTAAATAGTGATTGATAAAATACTCCATAGTTTTGTATGTTAGTGTCATTCCATCTAAAGCAATATCCATTGATCTCATTGATAAGGTTAAATCAACGCACGGGTATATTAGAATCTGCCCTTTAATTGGCATTGCTTTATTCTGCGCAGAGTTGATCGCGAGGACTGTAGCTAAATTACCCCCTGCACTATCACCACATACAAATATATTTTTAAGGTCTAAATTTAACTCTTTACTATATACTGAAAGCGATTGAAGCACGTCTTTTGCTTCACTTAAAGCAATAGGAAATTTATTTTCTGGCGAAAGGCTATAATCAACTGCAACCACAACCATTTCTGATTCTATACATATTGAACGACAAGTATAATCGTGAGTGTCTAAGTTTCCCATGACGAACCCGCCCCCATGAAAAAAAATAATTACAGGAGTTTTAGTGTTAGTTTTATATTTCTGAGGAAAATAAAATCTTAAATGTATATTTTTATTGTCTTTACTCAATATTTCTAAATTTTTTGTTTGGAATATCTCTGGTGATATCAAGTTATCTATTTTTAGCTGATTTATTCTTTCTTTTCTCAATTTATCCGGAGACAAAGTATGATGGAGCTTAGCGTTAGAGTTAAACCTGTTTTGTATAAATAGTTTTGTTTCAGCATCTATGTTCATAAATTTATCTTTTCTCAAACTAAAAAATATAGTTTACTGAGTACATCTTTTTTTTCAAATATAATAATTTAAATTAAAGTAACAGAGCAATATAAATTGGGGGATAAAATGAGTAAACTTAAAGGGGTTATCGCGCCTTTCACCACGGCATTTAAACAAGATGGATCAATTGATCTTAATTTAGTAAAGCCACAAGTTGATTGGCTAATTAACAATGGAGTTCACGGCTTAGCCGCTGGTGGAAGTACTGGAGAAGGACATGTTCTAAATAGGGATGAATATGTTTCTTTAATGGAAAAAACATCAGAAGCTATTGATAATAGAGTTCCATTGGTTGCCGGAATAATTGCAAACTCTACTGCTGAGGTAATAGCTCGTGGAAAATCAGTAAAGCCTCTTAATGTTGCCGCTCTTCAGATAACTCCTCCTAGCTACCTATTCAGGCCAGACGACGATGCTATGGTGAAACACTTTCAAGAGATTCATGAAGCATGTCAAATACCTATTCTAATATATAACGTGGTTCCGTGGTGTTATTTATCTCCTGATTTACTTTTAAGAATTATGGATGAAGTTCCAGGTGTATTAGGCGTCAAACAAAGCGCAGGAGATATGAAACTTTTTGCTGATTTAATAAGAAGAGCTAAACCAGAAAATATGATTTTTAGCGCTGTTGATGCACTTCTTTATTCTTCATATCAACTGGGTGCCCCAGGATCAATTGCAGCTATACTGACTGCCGCTCCAGGACCTTCAGTTAAACTCTGGGAAGCTGTAATTAAAGAAGATTGGTTAACTGCACGTGATCTTCATGAGCGTTTAATGCCCTTATGGGATGCTATAGGTTTAGATAACATGCCCTCGCTTTGTAAATATGCGCAAAACCTACAAGGACTTGAAACAGGGTTTGCAAGAAGACCAACCTCCCCAGCAACGGACAAACAAAAAGAGGTAGTTAAATCTGCATTAATTAACTTAAATTTAATTTAATTTAATTTAATTTAAAGAAAATAAAAAAATGGGATGAAAAAATAGGAAAAAATAAAATGAAAGAAATTTATCCTAAACCTACTAAATCTCTGGCAATAGCAAAAAGTGACTTGAAAAAATGGGGATACTGCCTTCTAGAAGATGCTATTCCAAATAAATTAAATAAATTAGCAATAGCTAGATTAGTAGAACAAGCCAAAGCAGAGAAACATTTAAATTTAGCTTATGAAGATGGAAGCAAATCTAAAAAATGGGGTGATTTTGACATCAATGATTCAAACGCTGGAGTTAATCAAAGAGTATGGATGCTTCCCAATAAAGGAAAAGTTTTCTTAGATTTTTTACAAAATCATAATTACATGAAATGTCTGGAAAACATAGTAGGTAATGAATTTATAGTTTCTAGCTTTAGTGCTAATATAGCAAAACCAGGAGGGGTTCCTATGGAACTTCACACCGATCAATGGTGGATGCCTGATCCAGTAAAAAGAGAAATAGATTTTCTTCCTGTTGGTTCTATGAGCAGAAAAGTTTTTGATTTTCAAATTAACGATAAAATTTTAAGTAACGATGACTTAATTTCAAGACCTGTAGTTTCTAATGTATTAATAATGTTAAATGGAATGAGCAAAGAAAATGGCGGAACCTTAATCGTTCCAGGATCACATTTATTTGGGCGACATCCTGACAAAGAATTAGATCAAGATATTAAAACTATATCAGCAGAAGGGCCTCCTGGATGCGCTATAATTACAGATGGCAGGTTATGGCATGGAACTGGAGCAAATATAAGCAATCAAGATAGATTAGCTATTCTTATTACATTTTGTGGCCCTCAGTTCAGACCCCAAGAAAACTTTACAATAGGTATTAAAAAAGATGTATTTCCTTCCCTTACAGAATTTCAAAAAGAACTTCTCGGCTTTAAAGTATGGAATGGTTATGGAAGAACAGGAAACCCTACAGAAAAATTTATTGATATTGAAGATGATTTAATTGGTGAACTAAAAATTTAAAACTATTGCTTATATCTAATTTAGCGATCATATATTTTATACTATAAATTTAACCGGCTCTTACAATGAATTTTATTCTTCAAAATGCTAGGTGGCTAGCCGCAACGGCTTTGCTTTATTTTTGTTCATCCTTTGGACAAACTTTTTTTATTTCTTTGTTTGCCGGCGAAATAAGAGAAGCATTTAATCTATCTCATGGTGACTGGGGATTTATTTATTCTGGAGGCACATTAGCTTCAGCTATAGCTATGCTTTGTTTTGGGGGCTATGTAGATAAATATAAAATCTCTTTAAATATTAAAATAGTTGTAATTTCACTAAGTTTAATTTGTTTAGCTATGACTTTTGTAAAGCAAGTTTGGATTTTACCTTTTATTATTTTTGGCCTTAGGTTTTTTGGACAAGGAATGCTTATACATATCCCTGCTGTAGCAATTGGAAAATGGTACGGTAAGAATAAAGGAAAAGCATTATCTTTATCTATAATGGGATTTTCTATAGGAGAAGCTATATTACCAGTTATATTTGTATCTTTATTTATATTAATTGGTTGGAGAAATAGTTGGTTAGTGGGCACAATAATATTATTTATAACACTTCCTATTATAATAAATCTTTTATCAAATGAACGAATACCTAATAGTTCGCAGGAAAATATAATTGATCAGGTTGGAATGGGATCTAAGCATTGGAAAAGAAAAGAAGTTCTTAAACATTGGGTTTTCTGGTCTGTAATTATTCCTTTTCTAATTCCACCTATTTTTTCAACTGCATTTTTTTTCAACATGGTTCATTTAACTGAAATTAAAAATTGGTCATTAATCACTTTCACTTCTTTATTTCCATTTTATACAGGGATGTCAATTTTAACGACTTTAATTTCAGGTTGGATACTTGATAAGTTTGGCGTTGAAAAAATATTACCTTTTTATCTTCTGCCTATGGCATTAGGATTGTTAGTTTTTTCATATAGTGACACTTATATGACAGCCGCTATTGGATTTTCTTTTCTAGGTATGACACAAGGGTTAGCTATGATGATCGGTGGAACATTTTGGCCAGTTTATTATGGTACAAAAAATTTAGGGTCTGTAAGATCCCTGTCAACTTCTTGCATGGTATTTGGCACAGCAATAGGTCCTGCTGTAGTTGGAAAACTACTTGATTTTAGTATAAACTATAATTTAATCCTTTTAGGAATGAGCTTTTTAGCTATTATTGCCAGTGTTTCTTTATGGTTTATTATGTTAAAAGCACCAGCGTTATTACCTAATAAGAAAAATTAGAAAGGAGAATTTTATATGTTAAATGTATATCTATCAGGCGAGATACATAGTGATTGGAGAAATGAGATAATTAACCTATGTAAAAATGAGAACTTAGAAATTTCTTTTTCTTCTCCAATCACCAATCATGAAGCCTCAGACAATTGTGGAATAGACATTCTAGGTCCTGAAGAAAATAATTTTTGGAAAGACAATAAAGGTGCAAAAATTAATTCTATAAAAACAAGAAAAGCAATTAAGGATTGTGACTTAGTGATTGTTAAATTTGGTGATAAATATAAACAATGGAATGCAGCCTTTGATGCCGGATTTGCTTCAGCTTTAAATAAATCAATAATTGTTATACATAACGATGAGCATCAACATGCATTGAAAGAAGTTGATGCTGCAGCATCAGCCGTCGCTAAAGATCAAAACCAAGTTGTAAGAATATTAAAATATATTTTACAAGGTTCACTTAAATAATAAAAACAAAGATTTGCAATAAATATTTTTAAATATGATTAGTAAAGGACACTAAACAGTATATGTTTCATATAATTTTATTTAATCCAGAAATCCCTCCTAATACTGGAAACATTATAAGACTGGCTGCCAATACCGGAGCTACATTACACTTAATAAGACCTCTTGGATTTAAGTTAGATGATAATTCTATGAAAAGGGCAGGATTAGATTATATAAAAAATGCGACAATACGTATTCATGATGACTTTGACTTATGTATAAAATCTATAAAATACAACAATATTTATGCATTAACAAAATTTGCTACAAAAACTTATACTGATATAAAATTTTCTTCTAATGACTGTTTTTTATTTGGAAGTGAAACAAACGGTTTACCAGAAACAATTATTAGTAAAATTAAAAAAGAAAATCTTTTAAGAATACCAATGGTAACCGAAAGTAGAAGCTTAAATTTAAGTAACTCAGTTGCAATAACTATATATGAAGCACTAAGACAAAACGCTTATAAAGACCTTATTTAATATTAATTTTGAAACAAAATTTACAATGAATATTTTTGAATGGTTAACAATTTTTTCTATTTGTCTAATTGGTGCAGCTACACCTGGTCCAAGTTTAATTATCATACTTTATATCACTAATACCAAAGGTTTATTAGCAGGTATAATTACGTCTATTGGCCATGGATTAGGAATTTTTATCTATGCTATTATTTCAATATTAAGCATTAGCTATTTAATAAAAATATCACCTGTCACTATTCAAATAATACAATTATTAGGAGCATTATTTCTAATTTTTATTGGTTATAAAATTATATTTTTGAAGAATATTGAAGAAAATAATTTTATTAAATATAAAACATCTAAATCATTAATAGAAAGTTTTTTAATAGGCTTTACCACATCTTTCATTAACCCTAAGGTAATTATATTCTTCTCAGCAATTTTTAGCCAATTCTTAAATCAAGATTATAGTGTTTATACAAAGTCAGGAATGGCGCTTTTAGCGGGGGGCATAGATACTATTTGGTATATTCTGGCTTCATTCTCAATAACAACCCCAGTTATTAAACATTATATTATAGTTAAACAAAAAATTATTTTTATAATTTGCGGATATATTTTAGTATTTCTATCTTTTTGTCTTATGTATCAAACATTAAAAAAATTGTTTTTATTTTTTTTTCTCAATTAAGTTTTTATCTAAAAATCCATTTGTTTTAGACAACAAGTTATTACCTTGAAAATTAATATCTTCTATTTTAGTCCATCTAATCGTACTTAAAGAATCACATTTTGGGCAATGCAATTCCCATTTATTATTATTAATACCGCAGGATACACAAAAGTAATTAGCCCCATGCTTGGCGTTTGCAACACTTTCAAGATAATTTTTTGTTTTTTCTATATCATTTTGTGAATTAGCTATATCTGACAGAGTTTTATATGCTTTTTTTGTTAATTCTGATTTAGGTACTTCATCTAATAATTTATTCGCTTCACCCCATATTTCTTCACTTGCTGCATAAGATGCAATTTCAATTTTTAAATCATTATATATTTTAGATATTGATTTCTTGTTTAAGAGATCAATAGCTTTTGAAACCCTGGATCCTGAGGTTTTTATATTCCATTTTTTTGATAATTCTAATAAAATTTCAGGATGTGCTGTAATCAAGAATGCTTTTTCTAAATAATTAACAGCCTTAGTTTTTGACCCTATTCCAGTAATCATATTACATAATGTAATTGCTACTAAAATATGTCCTGGATTTTGTATAATAGCTTCTTTTAGAAAATTCATTGCAGCCTTTGAATCATTAACTTCAATTAAGTCTAATGCATTTAAATAATTTAAATCTGCAGCTATAAATTTATATGTTTGAGTATCAAAATATTTTAAATTTTTTAGGGTTTTAAGATGTTTTAAAGAATTTTTTAAATCCTTTATTTTAGCGTAAGAATAAAATAAAACTTCTAGAATTTGTTTAGAATTGGGCTCAAACTTAAGAGCTTTTTCACCTTCACTTATAATTTTATTTATATCTGTTTGATCTATTATGGCTTGACGCATTAAAGCTAGATGGCCAACAAAGGCTGTGGTTGGCTCATCAGTTAAAATTTTAAAATAATTTTGAGAAATATCTTTTTTATTATCTGAACCAACATTAAGATTATTCACAACTGTTAAATGATCTTTTAATAATTTACCAAGCTTTTTATCGTTAGTATTTTTAGAGATCAATGCAGCCTCTTTTGCTGCTAAAACAAATTCACCATGACTAGCCAGCAAGAAAGCTTTAACTAATTTTTGCTCAACTTTTTCACTGTTTTTTGAATTTAATCTTCTAATTGCTAATTTAGGAATATTAAATAATAAAATCCAAATTCTATCTATAAAAACTATTAGCCCAGCCATTATCAACAAGATAAAAATAAATATATCAGTTGAAAGTTCAACCCCCCAACCCATCCAGTTAATAGTCGTACTTCCTTCTGAACTGGAAATAAAATTTGAGACAAATCCAATAATAATTACAAATATAATTAATTTTAATATTCTAAACATCACTTATTCAATCACTTAATATTTTTATTTAATAATTGATCAGCTCTTGAAATATATTCATTAATTGAGCTTTTCCAATTTTCAGGCAACTGCTTTAATAAAGTAATTACATTTTTAATATTGCCATTTTTTAATTCTTTTTCTGCTTTTGTAATTAAAGAACGCGGGGAAGAACTTTCCCCAAACTCTCTTAGTTTTAGAACTCCAGCTAAATAGTTAGTTATTTTATTAAAATAATTAGTTCCTTCTTTTATAATCTCACTATGTGAAGTTAAACCTAAATCTTTTCTCTTTAATAACCTTTCTATAATAATATTAGCTTCATTTATCAAAATTTTTTCAATTTCAATTTTATTGTGATTTGATTTAGAAGATTTAGTTAATTTTTCTTTGTCTTCTAATTTTGATGTTGTCTCATAAAATCCATCTTTTTTTACAATAGAATTATCATGGCTTAATTGTTCCAGATTATTTTCTTTTTTATCCACTTTAGATAATTTATCTAATATGGAATTAATTTTTTTTTGTAATAAAGTATTAACGTTATTCAAATTTTCTAAATCAGAAATAATTTTTTTATTATTGTCTTTTTGAAGATCTATATTTTTTATATCATCGCTTAAACTAATAAAATCTTGTTTAATTTTATCGAATTCCTTATCCAAAGATTTGTTTGTATTTTCAAAATTATCTAATAGATCATAGAATTTAGAATATTCTGAATTTATCTGCTTAGGCATATAAAAATTAGTTATCCAATAAAAAAATAAAATTGAAATAATTACTATAGAAAAACTTAAAAAAAATGATCCATAAGTTAATAATCTGAATTTTTTTTCATTGTTAACAGGGCCCATCTCTATAACAGTCTCTTTATCGCTTTTAGAAGTGACCATATTAACTTTCCTAATTATTTAGTTATCTCTACTATATGGTTTAAGATATCTTTAGTAAAATTTTTCTTAATAACTTCTATACGATTCCAACCTAACGTTTTTGCTTTTTTAGCAACATTATCACTATTTACAAACACAATTGATTTACTATTAATTTTTTTAAACAAATCATATTTCTTTAAAAGATTCTTTGTAATTAATAAATTTCTTGATGAAAGTATAACAAGATTACAATAAACTGCATGAATTAAACTATCTATAGTATCTTTATCTATTACCTCAATTGGAAACATCTTATATGCTTCATAAATTTCAAGTTTTCTATTATTTATTCTAAGAGCTTCCTGTAAATTAAAACTTCTATCTTTGGCCGCAACCCACAACCCTTGCTCATGAGGCAATGTATTATTTACAATTAATTGCATAAGAGACTGTGAATTTCCATCTGCTTGGAAAATATTTTTGTAAAGTGTCTTCTCTAATTTTTCCTTTGTTTCCAACCCTACAGTAAAAAATTTAATTGTATTTGAAAGATTATGTTGATTGTTTTTTATAAAATTAGTTAATGGATTTATTGCTTTAGGACTAGTTAAGACAAAATAATCAAATTTAACTTCGAAGGCATTTGGTTCGTAATAAACCAAACTTACTATAGGTAGAGGTTCAACTAAAATACCTTTTTCTTTTAAGTATTCTGAGTTTAAAAAAGCATCTTCTTTTTCACGAAGCACAAATGTTATTGTATTGGACTTATTAGACAAAAAAACTCCTAATATTATATAATTTTATTGCGCCAATAAATTTTTTCCACCTTTTGAAACTATTTCTTTTCCTAATTCTTTACCAAGCAAAAAAGCATCTTCCATTAAACCAGATATGCTAGACTTTATAACAACTGTTCCATCTAACTTTGCTATTGCACCATCTAAGATTAAATTATTATTTTCAGTTACATAGGCGCTTGCAGAAATTGGTGTGCGACAAGAACCATCTAAAAACCCTAGAAAACTTCTTTCTGCTAAAGTTTCATAATATGTCTTTTTATCATTAATTTCAGCAAGCAAATTATTAATATTTAATTCTAAACTTGTATTTTTAAAATTAGTTGATTGAATTGCTATTACACCTTGTGAAGATGCAGGTGGTATTATTTCTTTTGGAATGACATGCCCTATATTAATATTTAATCTATCTAGGCCAGCTTTAGCTAAAATAATTCCATCAAACTCTCCATTATTTAACTTTGCTATTCTCGTTCCTACATTCCCTCTCAAAAGTTTAATTATCAAATCTGGTCTATATGACTTAGCAAAAGCAGCTCTTCTAACTGAACTGGTCCCGATAACGGCTCCTTTTGGAAGGTCATCAAATGAACTGTAACCACTTATTAATAGATCACTTCTATCCCCTCTAGGCAAAACTGCAGAAATAATAGTATTCTGTGCAATTTCTGTTTCCATATCTTTCATGGAGTGAACAGCAATATCTGCTTTATCATTTAAAATAACATTTTCTAACTCTTTGATAAATAATCCTTTCCCACCAATATCGGCAAGAGATTTTTCTAGAGTTTTATCACCAGAAGTAACTATATCTAATATAGTCGCCTCAACATTTTTACCAAGAGCATCTGTTACCAAATCAACTTGTCGAAGTGCTAATTGAGATTTACGTGTAGCTATTTTTATTTTTAATATCATTTAAAATTCATTCATTTTTTATTAAATCAAAGATTTAACAAAGTTAGTTTTAATTAACATTTTAATACTAAATTTAGAAAATCTATTAACCTACAATACTAATTTATATTTGCTTTACTAGACTTTAACTCTATTTTAGGCTTAAAAAATGGTTAACTTAGGATAAAATCATGCAAAATACTAATCAAAAAATTATTATGGGCATAGAAACAAGTTGTGACGATACAGCAGTATCTATAATTAGCTCAAATAAAGAAATTTTGTCCAATGTAATTATTAACCAAAACTCTGATTTAGCTAAATATGGAGGGGTAGTTCCTGAGGTGGCAGCAAGAGCTCATCTTGCACATATAGAAAATGCAGTTAAAGAATCATTAAAAATATCTCAATTAAAAATAAATAACATGGATATAATTGCTGCTACTGGAGGACCAGGGTTAATTGGCGGAGTGATTGTAGGCACTGTATTTGGAAAATCATTAGCCATGTCATTAAATGTCCCTTATGTCGCAGTTAATCATCTTGAAGGACATGCCTTAACAGCTAGATTAACAAACAATATCAAATACCCTTATTTGCTTCTTCTTGTTTCTGGAGGTCACACACAAATCATTGCAGTGTTAAAATATGGAAAATATATAAGATTGAGCACAACATTAGATGATGCTGCAGGAGAAACTTTCGACAAAGCTGCTAAAATTCTTGGTATTGGATTTCCTGGAGGACCTCAAATAGAAAAAACCGCCCTTAATGGAGATCCAAATAGTTTTAAACTACCAAAACCAATGTATAAATCCAAAAACCCTAATTTTTCTTTTTCTGGATTAAAGACAGCATTTTCTCAAACTGTTTCAAAGAACAAATTAACAGAAACTTCAATCCAGAATCTTTCTGCTAGTATACAAAAAACTATATCCGAATGTTTAGTTGATCGAACAAGAATATCCCTAAAAAGTTTTAAAGAAATAATTGGTCCTGATTTACAAACTCAATTAGTTGTTGCTGGAGGTGTTGCATCTAATACATTTATACGTCAAGCATTAGAAAAACTTGCCATTGAAAATGATGCTGTTTTTATTGCCCCTCCAATAAATTTGTGCACTGATAATGGTGCAATGATTGCCTGGGCTGGTTATGAAAAATATAATTTTGAAGGGGAAACTGATTTAAATTTTAAACCAAGGCCCAGATGGCCATTAGATCCTGATGCCCATATTAGTAACCCAATAATAAAAAATGTTGGGAAAAAAGGAGTTAAAGCTTAAATGTCTAAATATTCAAATATATGTTTTTATGGTGGAGGAGCTTGGGGACAAGCTCTGTCAATTACCCTAGCTTCACTTGGGCACAAATCAAAGTTAATAGTTTCTGATCAAACAAGAGCAAATGAAATTAATTCTGGAATATCAAGAAGATTTTCTCAAATAAAGCTAAGTCCTTTGATCACATCATCTGTTAACGCTAAAGAAGTAATCAAGGAAAGTAATTTAGTTTTTATTACTACCGAAAGCAAAAGAGTAATGAGTGTGATTGAGCAAATAAATTTATTAAATAATAATGAAATTAATATAGTCATAACTTCTAAAGGTTTTGCAAATAAGCATGGAGAAACTTTTAATGAAATTATTCAAAATCAATTTCCTACTTTAACAACAGGAATTTTAACAGGGCCAACATTTGCAGATGAAATTGCTAACAATTTTCCTGCCGCTGCCATTTTAGCTAGTAATCATATAAATTTTGCAAACTCTATATGTAACTTATTTAAAAATTCTTGCCTTAGACTTTACCAAAGTAATGATCCTTTAGGAGCTTCAATAGCAGGAGCAGTAAAAAATATAATTGCAATTGGTGCAGGTATTATTGAAGGATTAAATCTAGGAGACAATGCCAAAGCAGCTTTAATAACCAGAGGCATTTCTGAAACATCTAGATTAATAAAATCATCAGGTGGTAATTATGAAACAGCATTTGGTCTTGCAGGCATTGGAGACATGTCTCTAACATGCAGTGGACCGCATTCTAGAAACATGGCGTATGGTATGCATTTAGTTACAAAAACAAATAAAAATAAGACCTTAGATCTTGTAGAAGGAGTAAATGCTGTAGAAGCGACTTTAGTATTAGCTAAAAAATTTAATATTGAACTCCCAATTGTAAATGCAATTAATGAAATTTTAAATAAAGAAGGTAATATTAAAGAAATAATACATAAACTTTTATCTAGACCTATCAAAAATGAATTCTAAATTTGGAGTATGAAGAATATGAGTTTTTGGTTATTTAAATCTGAACCCGAAAAATGGTCATAGGATGATCAATTAAGAAAAGGTTTATTTGGAGAGTCTTGGGATGGAGTAAGAAACTTTCAAGCCTCAAATAATATGAAATCTATAAAAATTGATGATATAGGTTTTTTTATCATTTCTCTAAGGAAAAGAAAATTGTTGGAATAGTAAAAGTTATAAAAGAATATTATCCAGATTATACAGACAAAACTAGAAGATTTGGAATGGTTGATATAGTGGCAATAAAAGCAACTTTTAATCAAGTAAGTTTAAAAGATATTAAACAAAAAGAAGATTTAAAAGATATACGCCTAATTAAACAAGGAAAGTTATCTGTCTTATCAATTTCAGATAATGAATGGGAAATAATTCTTAAAATGAGTGAAACAAATATTTAAATTTTATTCAATTATTCATTTCTCCTTTTTCTCTTTATGTATAAAGTATAAATTTCTTAAATATATTAATACACCTACAGATTGCCCAGCAATAATAACTGGATCTTGCCTCCATATAGCATATGTCAACAAGACTAGTCCTCCAGAAATAGAAAAATACCAAAATGCAACAGGTATTACTGAACGACCTGCATTTTCACTACTTAACCATTGAATAATAAAACGAGTTGCAAATAAAGCCTGCCCACCAAAACCAATAATTATCATGATTTTTTCAGGATGATTATCTAGATAATAACCTAGAAATGGAAACAGAGCCGTTATCATTGAGCTAAATAAAACTGCAAATGCTTCAATTTTCAAAGAAAGGTATTCTATCAAATTCATTAATTTTCCTTATTATTACTTATCTCTTGGGAGGTTAAATCTTTTGGCATTCTTTTTATTAACCACATAACTCCTAAAATATCAGAAATACCAACTAACAATCTTCCAAAATTAGTATACTTTGAAATCCCTTTTGTTCTTTCTCTATGATTTACATTGTATTCTAATACCTTCGCACCTTCTCTCAAAGCTAAAGCAGACAAGAATCTATGCATATGATCAAAATAAGGAAGTCTAATATATAAATTTTTGTGAAAAACTTTAATACCACAACCTGAATCAGAATGATTGTCTCTAAGGAGTGACTGCCTACAAAGTCTTGCGAAAGCTGATGCCCACAAACGTGATTTGCTATCTTTTCTATTAACTCTAACTCCTCCAATCAATGTTAATTGATTTTTTTGACCCTTTATTAATGCAATCATTTCAGTTAAATCAGCTGGGTCATTTTGACCATCTCCGTCCAAGGTTGCAATTATATTTGAGTTAGAAAAGCTCACTCCTGTTCTCAGTGCAGCCGATTGTCCTTTACTAGATTTATGATTAATAACTCTTAATCTTTTATTAATCTTTAAAATTTCTTTTAAATCTTCTAGTGTGGAATCATTCGATCCATCATTTACATATACTATTTCATAATTTAATGCTTCTAATGCATGATCAATTTCTTGGATTAAATTTGCTATATTTCCAGATTCATTTTTTACTGGAACAACAACCGTAATATCTTTATTTAATGCCATCGTTTTTCATTTATTTCAAAAATTAATTTTAACAAATTAATAGCTTTATTAATATCTAAGGTCAAATAATTGATTTTTAAAAACATGAACTTTAACATGTTTTCCTTTAGCAATATTATATCCTTTAATTATACCTACTTCTTTTATTAACAATTTTAATTCTGAAGCTATGTTTAAGAAATCATCCAATGACTTTGTTTCAACTAAACCTATATTATTTTTCCCTTCTACCAAAAAAACGGCAACTTCTTCAGGAGTAGATAACATTATATTCCCATTAAGCAAAAAAACTAAACTTGGTTCATGATAACCTGTTGCTGCTATGGCATCTGGCTGAATCATTTTAATTTTATTTGCAATTAATTTGCTAGGATATAAATAATCTAATTTAGGAAAAATAAATTTAAAATTAATAATATTAAATAAAGTTGCAAACCCTATTATTAAAAAAGGTATATTATAAATAATACTTTTAGACTTGTTTCTATAAAGTTTTGTTTTAATTAATAAAACCATGCTTAGAACAAATATTATTAGGGTAATCATAAAGGCTATAATAGCTGATATTATTATACTAAGATCATGGTTATAATTAAATTTAATAGATAAATATAAAATAGCTCCCCCTAACACAACTCCACCTAAACCAAAAAGTGTTGAGAAACTAATAAGGGCTCTTCGAGCCAATTGATTATTTATATTTTCAATATTTGATTTGAGATGAAATAGGCTGCCTATTGAAAGTATCGCTATGGCAGGGAGAATAGGAAGAGAATAATGAAGTAATTTAGTTGGAACTATTTCAATTAAAATCCAAAAAGGAATTATCCAACAAATTAGAAATTGAATAACTATATTACTCTTATTTTTTATAAAAAATATTATTGAACCGGGTATAAATATAGCTAATGGCCATAATGTAATAGATAATAGCAACAAGTGTGTTCCAGGCCATGCACCATGTCCTTCTTGACCACTTTTTAGTTTAGAAAAAAAATCTTCATTAAATGCTTTTTCAATAAAGAGACCTTGAGTTGAATTATTTATAGCAATAAACCAAGGAAGAATAATAATTGAACAAATAACTATACCTAAGAGAGGATTTAATAATTTTACTAAAGAAAAATCTTTTCGAAGAAAACAAAAACTTATTAAAGTCAAACCAAATATGATAATAGATAATGGCCCTTTAACTAAAATACCAAATGAAAATACAATCCAAAAAATTGAAGGAAACCAATACTTAATTTGTTTTGAAGTTCCTTTTTTTAATATTAATTTTAAAAGGTAATATTGTTGTATACATATCAAAGCTAATAAAGTCGCATCTGTTTTTGCTAAATGTGCCTCACCTATAAAAACAATGCTTGAAGCAAAAAACAGCGTTATTATTATAGATTGATACAAAGGAAATATTAACCTAGATAACAATCCTACAAAGAAAAGTGATATTATTGAGCTTATTAAAGACGGTATACGAAAGGATGAAATTTCTGTTTCACCAAAAAATTTAGCAGATAAAGCTTGTATCCAATAAATTCCTACGGGCTTTTTCGCCCTTATTTCATCTTGAAACTTAATATTAATAAAATCATTGTTTTGTATCATTTGCCTACTTGCTTGTGCAAAGCGAGCTTCGTCACGATCAATCGGTGGCAAAGTATTTTGGCCTACAAAAAGTGCTGTAAAAGACAAAAAAAATAAAACGCAAATTGTTAAAAAATTAAATTTTCCAATTTCTTTTATATAATTTTTGATATTTAATATTGTCATATATACATAAACTCAAATTTTTGATTAAGAAATAACATAATTTAAAAATAATGTTATAATTTTTATATTGGATACAAAAAATACTGTAGGGAATAAAATGGAATATAATTTTGAAAAAAAAATAATTGGTTTTTGTGATAATAAAAAAATACCCTCTATTCCTCTATATATAATAAAGGATCTTAAAAATATAAATACTAATAAACTAATCTCTGCAGAGCAAAAAACATTTTTACAATCAGCTTTTTTATTAGAAAAAGGTTTTTTTGGATTTTTCCCAGATTTAAATAATAATGTTGGAGGAGCTGTCGCGGTAATTGAAAACTCTAATCAACCTCGAAAAAGTATAATTGATCAAGCAGCAAAATTATCATCAAAGCTTCCTATAAAAAAATGGACCATTAAGTTTATTGACAAACAAACTGAAGAAGAGATATACGATTTTTTACTTGGTTGGGGACTTAGTTTTTATAAATTCAACATCACAGATAACATAAAAAATAAGAGTTTAAATAATTCATTATGTATTAATCAAATTAAAAATATACTTGATAAAAATAAATGGCAGCAATGTATTGCTGAATTAAAAAGTATTTTTATTACAAGAGACTTAATTAATTTACCTCCAAATATTTTAACTCCTTTAAATTATGAAAAAATTATTAATAATTGTTTAAAGAAATTTTCTCCTAAAATAACAACATATAAAGGGAAATCTCTTGAAAAAAATTTCCCTCTCATTGATTTTGTTGGTCGTTCATCTGAAAATAAACCTGTGTTTTTAGATATAACTTGGAGTAAAAATAAAAAAAATAATTATCCAAATATAACATTGATAGGTAAAGGGGTTACTTTTGATAGTGGAGGGTTGGATCTAAAACCTTCAAATAGTATGATGTTAATGAAAAAAGATATGGGAGGCAGTGCTATAGCATTTGGGATAGCACACACTTTAATGAGTATAGGTTGCCCAATTAATTTAAGGCTTCTACTTCCACTTGCAGAAAACTCGGTTTCTGATCGCTCTATGAGACCTTTAGATATTTTATTTTCACGAAATAAAACTCCAGTAGAGATTGGTAATACAGATGCAGAAGGAAGGTTATTGTTAGCAGACACTCTTACTTTTAGCCAAGAAACAGAAAGTAAAACTGATTTTATTATAGATTTTGCAACTTTAACTGGTGCAGCAAGAGTTGCATTAGGTACAGAGTTACCTGCACTTTTTACTAACAATAAAAAATTAGGAAAAAGAATTATTGATGCCGGAATCCAAAAAGTCGATCAAATGTGGGAATTACCTTTATTTGAACCATACGAAAGATTTTTAGATAATAAATATGATGCAATAAGTAGTACAGGTTCCTCTAATACTGGCGGAGCAATTACTGCCGCTTTATTTTTAAAAAAATTTATTAAACCAGAAACAAATTGGATACATATTGATTTAATGGCATGGAATGTTTCCGGACGACCTGGTTTTCCTGAAGGTGGAGAAGCAATGGGATTAAGAAATATAGTTAATATGATTGTAAATTATTGTAATGATACTAATAAAAATTAAATATTTATTTTAAAATTGATAACGCTGATTTATAAATATTTTTGTTATTAGACGCCAAAACAGAAATGGAACCTTCTTTGTTTGAAGCTAGTGATAATTCACTTCCTTGCCAATCAGTTATTTTTATACCTTGCGTCTGAAGAATGGGTACAAGAGGAATAATGTCATATAATGCAAGTCCTTCTTCAACAACTAAATCTAAATTACCATTAATTAACAATATATAATTATGACAATCTCCAGACCATATATGACTTTTAGTATTTAATAATATTTCTTTATATTTCTTTTTGCCTAGATCCGAAAACAGACTGGGAGAAGTAGAAGCAACAGTAGCTTGTGATAGATTATTATGAATAGATACTCTTGATTCAAAATCGTTTTTATTTAAATAACACCTTTTACCATAACCAAGCCATCTTTCATCTAACGCTGGAAAATCAGCAAGACCAATAATTGGCATACCTTTAAAGGCCAGGCCAATTAAAGTACCCCATAAAGGTCTTCCAATTATATAACTCCTGGTTCCATCAATAGGATCTATAATCCAAGTATAGTCGGATGCATTATTTTGTGATTCATTTTCCTCTGCAATTATATTATGATTAGGAAATTTTTCTTTTATTAGGTTAATAATTACTTTTTCAGCGTTTATATCATACTGTGTAACAGGACTTCCATCCTCTTTACCTATAACTTGATGAGATAAGTTAAAGCCAGTCATTGTAATTTTTTTTGCACTGTCAGCTAACAAATAAATGAATTCTGAAATCTCTGTTAATTCAGTTTCATTCATTTAAAATAACCTTTGTTTAACAACAAAAAACTATATTTTTTACTGGCCAGGAAGAGGTACAGGCTTATTAGATTTTGTCCTTAACCAAGCTATTAAGTTGGCTCTATCATTTGTTTTGGTTAAGCCAGCGTAGTTCATTTTTGTACCCTTAACATATTCTTTAGGCTTGTATAAAAATTTATTTAATTCCTCATAAGACCATTGACCTGACATTGCCAAAAAAGCTTTTGAATATGCAAACTCTGCTTTAGCTTGTTCGCGTCCGATAATATCATATAAATTTGGACCTACTTTATTAGCTCCTCCAGATTCAAATCCATGACAAGCTGAACATTTTTTTGCAACTTTTTGACCTGCCTCAATATTAGCTCCTGATAACATTGCAAGTATTGGCTCAATAACAGTAACACTAACCTCTTTTATTGCATTAGCAGCATTATCAGGCACCTCTATTGGGTATGCATTGCTTATAGATGTGTTTGGATGAACTAAAAAACTACCTAATTTACCAAAACCTAATATTAATAAACCTCCACATAGAATAGCTGCGGCTATTTTGTTAAACTTCAGTGCGTCCATAAACTTACCGATCTAATAAAAAATTTGAATAACTAATCCAATATTTACATGCAAGATTGTGATACTTCAAGTATAATTATTTTAAAATATAATTATTTGTCATTTTTTTTAAATAATAGAAATATTATGTATGAATTTTAATTGATAAAGATAAAATTAAAAATTATAAGGAATTTAGCATTGGACTTTTCAGACTTCATAATCATAATCCCAGCTAGAATTGGTTCCACACGCCTACCTAACAAGCCTTTGTTAGAAATAAAAGGTGTCCCAATGATTCTTCATGCTTATAACAGTGCTAAAAAAGCCAATTTAGGTACTCCAATCATAGTTGCAACAGATGATCATAAAATTGCAAATGTAGTAAATGAAAGTGGTGGAATAGCTATTATAACCTCAAACAATCATGTGAGTGGATCAGACAGAATTTACGAAGCTATAGAAAAGTATGACCCTGAAATGAAATTTAAAAAAATAATTCACTTACAAGGAGACCTTCCAAATATATCTGGTGAATTAATTAAAAATTTAGCAAAAATTATTAAAGATGACAAAAAAGATATAGCAACAGCTGTCGTTAAAGCAACACCTGATGAGTTAGACGATCCATCCATAGTTAAAGTAGCTATAGCTTTTGGGAAAGATAATCCAAAATTAGGTGATATAGGAAGAGCAATATATTTTAGTAGAGCTTGTATACCCACAGGATCTTTAGATGTTTGGCATCATATTGGTATCTATGCTTGGAAAAGAAATATCTTGAAAAAATTTATTACCTTACCAGCATCTCCTTTAGAAAAATTAGAAAAATTAGAACAACTAAGAGCAATAGAATCCCGTATAGACATTCATGCTATTATAACATCTGAACATCCAATAGGAGTTGATACAGAACTAGATCTTAAAAAAGCAGAAAAATATTTCAACGACTTTACTTAAATTTTCATATAATATTATAAAGAGTAAAAATAGAAATAAAAATACAAGAGAGTTATATGATCAGTCAAAAACAAGATAAATTAGTTGTAGCCTTTCAAGGTATGCCTGGCGCGTATTCTAATATAGCTTGTGAAGCTTATTTTAATGAAATTACAACCTTACCATGTAACTCATTTGAAGACATGCTCAAAACTACAAAAAAAGGAATATCTGATTATGCTATGGTACCAGTAGAAAATTCTTTAGCTGGAAGAGTAGCAGATATTCATCATTTGATACCTGAAAGTGGACTTTTTATAATAGGAGAACATTTTCAAAGAGTTAATCACCAATTATTAGGCCTTCCGAACACAAAAATTGAAGATCTGAAATCAGTAAAAAGTCATGCTCAGGGATTGGCTCAATGTAGAAAAGTGCTTAATAAATTTAACTTAACTCCTATACAACATATCGATACCGCTGGAGCAGCAGAAGAAATTTTTAGAATTGGAGATCCTACAATAGGAGCTATTGCATCAAAAATGGCTGCTGAAATATATGGTTTGTCCATATTAAAAGAAAATATAGAAGATGCAGAACATAATACGACTAGGTTTCTTATAATGGCAAAGAAACCTATAATGCCACCCATAGATATTCAAACAACTGTTACAACTATAATCTTTGAAGTAAGATCAGTTCCAGCGGCCTTGTATAAAGTTCTGGGAGGATTTGCAACTAATGGAATTAATCTTACTAAACTTGAGAGCTATATTGGCGGAAAAGAAATGAATGCTGCCCGTTTCTATGTAGATGCAGAGGGGCATCCTGAGACAGTTTCAATGAAAAATGCATTAGAAGAGATGCATTTTTATAGCGAACCTAATTCTGTAAAAATTATAGGTACTTATTCAAGAAAGAAAAAATAAAATCTTAAATAAAAGTTTTAGAATTTCTTGCAAATATCAAATATTTATAACATATATATTAATGAAGGGTCACACGGACGTAATTCTTGCCAATCCGGTCAGGTCCGAAAGGAAGCAGCCGTAACAATGATAGCGGGTTGTGCGGCCCTTCATATTTTTTGCAAAATTTAAATACGAGATCTCAAATTAATAATATTAATGAACAAATAAATTATAGAGTTTTGGCTCGCAAATATAGACCCATTGATTTTAAAGAATTAATTGGCCAAGACACTCTTGTAAAAACATTACAGAACTCACTAAGTAAAGGTCGCTTAGCTCATGCATTTTTATTAACAGGAATTAGAGGTGTAGGAAAAACAACAACTGCAAGAATTATAGCTAAAGCCCTAAATTGTATTGGTGAAGGAAATAATACAGAACCAACTTTTGAAATATGTAACAAGTGTTCTCCATGCCGGTCTATTAATAAAGGTAACTTCCTAGATGTTATAGAAGTTGATGCAGCAAGTAGAACTGGAGTTGATGGTATTAGAGAAATTATTGATGCAGTTATGTACTCACCTAATGATGGCAGATATAAAGTCTATATCATTGATGAAGTTCATATGTTATCAAATGCAGCTTTTAATGCTTTGTTGAAAACACTTGAAGAACCTCCTGAAAATGTAAAATTTATATTTGCTACTACTGAGATAAGAAAAATACCAGCTACAATTATTTCCAGATGTCAGAGATTTGATTTACAAAGAGTAAATATTGAAATCTTAACTACACATTTAGAAAAAATTTGTAAGCTAGAAAATATTTTCTTTGAACAAGATGCTATCCATCAAATATGTAAAGCAAGTGAAGGTTCCGTTAGAGATTCATTATCATTGTTAGATCAAGCAGCTTCTTTATGTAACGATAATATTAAAGATGAAATTGTAATTAATATGCTAGGACTAAATGGATATGAAAATAACATCAAACTAATTGAACTTTGTCTTTTAAGCGATTGTAGTGAAGCCTTAAAAGTTTACGATAAAATATTATATAATGGCATACAACCTATTCAATTAATAAATAATCTTCTCGAAGTATGTCATTACGCATCAAAACTTAATGTTATAAAAGTTGACAATAGTTTATCAGAATCATTCCAGAAAACTATACTAAACTTATCTTCATATGGTCTTCCTAAACTTGTAAGATTATGGCAAATATTAATAAAAGGAATTGAAGAGTTAAGATACGCTCCAAGTGAATATCAAGCAGGATCAATGATCATAATTAAATTATGTTATGCTTCTTCATTACCAGATCCAGGTGAACTAGTAAAAAAAATTTCTAATACTAAATCCTCAGATAAACAAAATATTAATGAATTTAATAGTAATAATAATAATAATAATAATAATACGGATATTTCAAATATAGAAAAAAAATTGATTAAAAATGCTGCTGATCAAATTATAGAATACGAAAATCCCAAAAACTTTGATGCAATGTTAAAAACATTACTAAAAAACAAAGAAGTTTTACTCCATGCTCAAATAGTTAATAATGCTCATTTAGTAAAATACGAAGAAGGATTTATTGAAATAAGATTAAAAGAAAATACTAATACTGAAATTATAAAAAGCTTATCTTTAGCTCTAGAAAAACTAACTAATATTAAATGGATAGTAAAACTATCCACTCAAGAAGGAGATAAAACAGTAACAGAAAAAAAGAATATTGAGAATAATAAGATAGAAGATAATATTAAATTAAATACTAACGTTGCAGAAGTTTTCAAACATTTTCCAGAGGCTGAAATAACCTCTATTAAAAATATTTAATTAATAATATTTGGATAAAATATCGGAAAAATTAAAAATGTCAGAACAAATTCTTGAAAAACTAATTAAAAAAGTATCAAGACTTCCAGGTCTAGGACCAAGATCATCAAGACGAGTGGTATTGCATTTACTAAAAAATAAAGAAAAATATCTTCTACCTCTAATTAATGATTTATCTCAAGTAGCTGATAATATAAAAAGTTGTAATGAGTGTGGAAACTTAGATCAAGATGATGTCTGTGAAATTTGCAAAAATCCACTCAGAAAAAATAATTTAATTTGTGTTGTAGAAACAGTGGCAGATTTATGGGCATTAGAAAGAACTCAAGTATATGAAGGAAAATATCATATATTGGGAGGTGTTCTTTCGGCGATAGATGGAATAAATCCAGAACAGTTAAATATTAATTCACTTGAAAGCAGATTAAAAAAACAAAATTGTACTGAAGTTATTATAGCTATATCCGCTACACTTGATGGACAAACAACAGCTCATTATATTGCTGATAGACTGAATACTTTTAATATTAAAATTACTAGACTGGCACATGGAGTGCCTATAGGTGGAGAACTTGATTTTCTTGATGATGGAACTATTGCTCAAGCATTAAAAGCTAGAAATGAAATGTAAAACTTATTCTATTTTTTTCTTTTGATTGATCTCGATTATTTTTTCATCAATATCTATGGATGTTATAACATCACCTCTATTTTCAATTTTCCTTTGCGAAATTTTAATATCATCTAAATCTTTTCGTGCTAAATCAAAATGTTTGTCTAACTTAAAAACTCTGTCTGCCAATAAATTTAAATCTATTATTAATTTTCGAACTTCAATTTGAATTTTACCCGCAGTTTGACTCATCGTTACATCTCTTAAAATTGCTCTTACTGTATGCAAGAGAAGCATCAAGTTATCAGGACCAGCCATGTAAACTTTTTTAATTCTGCTTTCATTAACTAGCTTAGGAAATCTTATATTTATTTCTGAATAAATAGACTCACTTGGCAAAAACATAATTGCTGAATCAGCTGTTTCACCAGGCAAAATATATTTTTCAGAAATATCTTTAATATGCTTTTGAACTGCATTATGAAATAATTTAAGATAATTATTTTTATCTTGTTCATTTGAAGCGCCTACAAACTTTTTATAATCTTCTAAAGGAAATTTTGAGTCTATACAAATAGGACCAGGTGGCTCAGGCATTTTAACTATACAATCAACTCGATTGTTGGATGAAAGAGTATATTGAAACTGATATGCATTTTGTGGAAGAGCATCTTTAACTATGTTTTCAAGTTGAACTTCTCCAAATGCTCCTCTTAATTGTTTATTTGATAAGATATTTTGCAAGTCATTAACTTGATTTGATAGAGCACTTATATTTTCTTGGGCTCTATCAATAATAGCCAACCTTTGATGCATTTCTGTCAATGATTTTTGAGTAGTTTCTGTTTGATGGGTTAAGCTATTACCTAAAGAAGAACCAAAACTACCAAGTCTCTCTTCTATAGATTGACTCATCTGCAAAACAGCACCTTTTAATTCTAAAATTTGATTTATTTCTTCTCTTTCAGAACCATTTGAAAAGTTTTTATTATTTTTATTGTCAAAATACATTTTGCATATTTGATAAACAAGAATTAACAAAAGTATAAAAGATATAAATAATATTAAAATATATTGAAAATTCATTTCAACTCCAATTGTCTTTAGCTATAATATGACAAATTGATTAGTAATTCACTATGATTTAATTAAATATTAATTAGGATAAAATATACGCATGAGTATTAGAGAAATAATTAGAGTACCAAATCCATTTTTAAAAATTGTAGCTAAACCAGTTAGCATCATTAATGATAGCATTCTTGGTCTTCTAGATGATATGTTAGAAACAATGTATAATGCAAATGGAATTGGCCTAGCTGCAACACAAATCTCTGAAGATAAAAGACTAATTGTTATGGATTGCGGCAAGGTAGATTTCAATGAAGACGACATGACAGAAGAAGAGTATAACGATAAAATTAAAGATATTGAACCACAACCAATCAAGATGATTAATCCTCAAATAATCCATTCAAGCCTTAACTTAACTGAAAGAGAAGAAGGCTGCTTATCAATTCCTGGTTATAATGCTCAAGTAAAACGACCAGATACAATAACAGTTAATTATATTGATGAAAATAAGAACGAGATTGCTCTTGAAGCTGGTGGTCTTCTTGCTACTTGTATTCAGCATGAAGTTGACCATTTAAATGGCGTTCTATTTATTGATCATATTTCTAGATTAAAAAGAGAAATTATTTTAAGAAAAGCGATTAAAGAATTTACCACTGATTAATAAATATAAAAATGCGAGGAATAATTGAACATAGTATTTATGGGAACTCCAGATTTTGCCGTTCCAACTTTAGAGTTATTATCCAAACATCACAATATTTTAGCTGTTTACTCTCAACCTCCTCGACCTAATGGACGTGGACTGATTGTTAAAGAATCACCAGTTCAAAACTTTGCCAAAAAACTTAACATTAAAACCATTACTCCATTTTCATTAAAAACTGATGAAACATATATAGAATTTAAAAACCTAAACCCAGATATTGTAGTGGTAGTAGCTTACGGAATAATTTTACCTTCTAATTATCTTGAAACTCCAAAATATGGCTGCATTAATGGTCATGCAAGCTTACTACCAAGGTGGAGAGGAGCGGCTCCTATACAAAGAGCAATTGAGTTTGGTGACAAAGAAACTGGTTCATGCGCAATGTTAATGGAAAAAGGTATGGATACAGGTCCAGTTATTTTATATAAAAAAATTAATATTGATCAGGAAGATACATTCATAACTCTGCATGATAAACTTTCAACTTTAACAGCCAAATCTCTTCTTGAAGCTATTAAAGGATATACAGAAGGTAGCATTTTACCAAACCCACAAATTGAACATGGTATTAAATATGCTAAAAAAATTGAAAAAACAGAATCTCAATTAGATTGGTCATTATCTTCGCAAATGATTTATAATAAAATTAGAGCATTGCATCCCTTTCCAGGAACTTATACAAATGGATCTTTTGGATTATTAAAAATAATAAAAGCTCATGTAATTAATGAAAATCATAATATGATTCCTGGAACAATAATTGATAATAAAGATAAACTAATTGTTGCCTGCGGTGAAAATTCAAGTATTGAAATAACCGAAGTACAAAAGCCAGGGAAAAAAACAATTTCAACCTCAGCTTATTTAAGAGGAGTTCAACTTAATATTGGTGAAAAACTTGGAAATACAAAATAAATCAAAGTTTGCATTATTAATTGAATATAACGGTAAAAATTTAGTAGGTTGGCAAAAACAAGATAATAGAATGTCTGTTCAAGGCTCTATTGAAAATGCTGCTAAAGCAATATTTAATGATGACTTTCAAATTCAAGGTGCAGGTAGAACAGACGCTGGAGTGCATGCAATAGGTCAAGTTGCTCATATAAATCTTCCATTTGGCCATCAACTAACATCAAAGCATCCTTTTTATTTAATTTCTGCTTTTAATTCATTATTACGAGAAACAAACATAAGAATTATATCTGTAAAACCTGTAAGTTCCGATTTTAACGCACGTTTTAGTGCTATTAAACGTTATTATAAATATAGAATATTATGTCGTGCTGCTCCACCAGGGTTAGATAAAGGTAAAGTTTGGCATTTTAGGAAAAATTTAAACATAGAATTAATGGAACAAGGTGTAAAATATATTATTGGACAACATGATTTTACAAGTTTTCGAACGTCTAAATGTCAAGCAAAATCTCCTATTAGAACTTTAGATGACATTACTTTTTCTAGGGTCAATCATGAAATAATAATGAATGTTAAAGCAAAAAGTTTTTTACATAGTCAAGTAAGAATTATAGCAGGCACTATTGTGAAAATTGGAGAAGGTATATGGGATCCATCACATATTAAAACTATACTAAGTTCTAAAGATCGAACTGTAGCAGGACCTACCGCACCAGCCGAAGGATTGTATCTAGAAAAAATTGATTATCCTAAAGAATTGTTAGATGATAATTGGCCAATTATATATGACGCAAATTCTAAAATAGATTTAAAAGGATAAAGATAAAGCTCTTGATAACATTCCTAAACCTGCTTCTGAAGCAACTGATAGAAATATCATTCCAGTAGCCCCCCATCCAGTTAATCCAACCTCTTCTTTCCCTATTCTCCACAAAGAAAAAGTAACCCATATAACAAGACCTAAACTAAAAAAAACAAAGATAGAGGGTGGCAAAAATAATCCCAATACTGCAAAAGATAACATTATGATTGCTTGAAATGATTGTACCCAATTAAATGGAATAATAAATTTATAAAAAGCTTCTGGCTTTCCAATTTTTTCAAATATGAAATTCACTATTATTGAAAATAAACAAATATCTATAACTGTAATTAAAAGCAGACGAGGAAGTATTCCATTTTGCATATCTCCGTCAATATTTGCCTTAAGGCCATAAGAAGCCAATATAGATACAACAGCGTTTATAAAAAAAACAATCCAGCAGCTATCCCAAAAACCATTTTTATTTAATTGAAATACATTATTCACTCTATCTTTCTTAGACATAAATCTAAAAGCTGAGATCATACCTGCTTTAAAAGCCATTGGATGAGGCGGAGGATTAATCACTAGCGTTTACTCCAAAAAAATTATATAAAAATTGATTATAGATTTTTGTTAAATTCAACACGTCACTTACTTCAACATGTTCGTCTATTTTATGCATTGTTTTTCCTACTAAACCAAATTCTATAACAGGAGAAATTTTTGTTATAAATCTGGCATCTGAGGTGCCTCCAGATGTAGATTTATCTGGAGTTAAGTTCATAATTTTTTTTATTGCGCTTTCTAACGTTGATTTAAGATAATCATCACTAGTTAGGAATGGTTCTGCATTACAAAAGAAATCAAACTGATAATTATTTGTTATTGAGTTAAAATGATTTATCAACATTTTTTCTAAGGACACTTTTGAATGCAAAGTGTTATACCTTATATTGAACTGTGCTTTTGCTATTTCTGGTATTACATTGGTAGCTGTATTATTTACATCTATCGTTGTAATCATAGCAGTGCTAGGTTGAAAATTAATTGTACCTTCATCTAAAGATATTTTTGAGATGGGCTCTAACATTTTTATTAAAGTATTTATAGGATTATCTGCTAAATGTGGATACCCTACGTGACCTTGTATTCCTTTAACCGTCAATGAACCAGAGAAACTACCTCTTCTACCAATTTTTATAGTATCTCCCATTTTATCTACATTTGTAGGTTCTCCAACAATGCATCCACTTATAATTTCAGAGTTATTATCTAACCATTCAACTACTTTTTTAGTTCCATTTATAGCTTTTCCTTCTTCATCACTTGTTATTATTAATGAAATACTTCCAGTCTCTAGAATAGCTGAATTATTTTCTAGAAAAATTGAAACTGCCGCTATAAAAGCAGCAATCCCAGATTTCATATCAGCGGCTCCTCGTCCCCATATTTTATCGTCCTTTACTTCTCCTGAAAATGGATGAATTGACCAGTTATTTATATTTCCTGTGGGGACAACATCAACATGGCCTGCAAAACAAATATTTGGTTCCATAATTCCAATTCTAGCATATAAATTTTCTACTTTGTCATCACCCTCTCCAAAATCAAGTCTTGTGCAATTAAAACCTAAAGGCTCTAAATATGATATTATTATATCTAAAGAGCCTGCAGATTCAGGAGTTATACTTTCACATCTAATTAACTCTGATGTGAGCTTGATAGGATTTATTTGCTTAGACATAAAATACCTGATTTAATCTCTTAATAATTCATTAACAGAAGTTTTTGATCGTGTCTGTTCATCTACTTTTTTTACAATAACTGCGCAATAAAGACTTGGGCCTTGCTTACCATCTGGCAATGCTTTTCCTGGAAGAGATCCTGGGACAACAACTGAATAAGCAGGGACTCTTCCAATAAAAATCTCTCCAGAACTTCTATCAATAATTTTAGTTGACGCTCCAATAAAAACGCCCATTGACAAAACAGCTCCTGTTTCAATTACGACACCTTCTGCAACTTCAGATCTAGCCCCAATAAAACAATTATCCTCAATTATAACTGGACCTGCTTGGATAGGCTCTAACACACCTCCTATTCCTGCTCCTCCAGATATATGAACATTTTTCCCAATTTGCGCGCAGGATCCTACGGTCGCCCATGTGTCAATCATACTTCCAGTATCTACGTATGCTCCTATATTAACAAAAGAAGGCATTAGAACAACACTAGGAGCTATATAAGCAGAATGTCTAACTACACATCCTGGGACGGCTCTAAATCCTGCAGATTTAAATTCTTCTTTACTCCATCCAGAAAATTTAGATGGAACTTTATCCCACCAATTAGTTGGACCTTTATTTGAACTCTGAGGACCTCCAGTTATAATATCCATATCATTTAATTTAAAAGATAATAAAACAGCTTTTTTTAACCATTGATTAACTTTCCATTGGCTTTTTCCTAAAGGCTCTGCAACTCTTAATTCTCCTTTATCTAAATAATTTAAAGCTGAATTAATTGCTTCCTTAACTTCACCAGAAGTATTTGGATTAACATCCTCATTATTATCAAAAACTCTTTCAATTATTACTTTAATATCTTCAAAAATCATTATATTATCCTTTATTAAATTTAATTATTTATTAATTCTTAGTTTTCAGTCATATCATTTAAAATAGTTTTAATATCTGAACCGATGAAATCTATATACTGGTGGAACGTTTTAGCCTCTTCCAAATTAAAATCATTGTCAATCCATACTGTGCTAACACCTAATTCATTAGCGGGCTTTAAATTTCTAGCTGTATCTTCAAAAAAAATGCTTCTTTTTATTTTATTACCATCTAATCCAAATTTGGCTATCATCATATCATATGATTTATAATCTGGCTTAGCTATGTAATTGGAGTCTTTAATATCAAAAATAATTTCAAATTCTTCTAATATCCCCATTGACACTAGTATATTTTTGGCATGATCGTAAGACGCATTAGTATAAATAAACTTTTGTCCTTTAATTTTTTTTAAAAGAGTTTTTAGCTCATAATCTTTTTTTAAATCATAAAAATCAACATCATGAACATATTTTAAAAAAGGCTCAGGATCCATTTTTTTTTCAATCATTAATCCTCTTAATGTTAAACCATATTTTTTATACATTTCCTTTTGTAAATTTAAAGCATCAGTAAACTCAATATCAAAAAAATTAACAATATATTCGGTCATTCTTTCTGAAATTCTTCTAAATAGACCAAGATTATAATCATAAATAGTATTATCTAAATCAAATATCCAATAATCATATTGCAACATAAAATTTTTGTAATCATGTTTAGCTTTATTGTAAAATGACGCCTGATCAATAGTCATAATTAATTATGATTTTTTCTAATAATAGTACCAACACCATGCTCGGTAAACAATTCTAATAATAGCGAATGTGAAATTCTACCATCCATTATTACCGCCGCCTCAGCTCCACCTTCAACAGCTTCAATACAGGTTTTTAACTTTGGAATCATACCTCCAATAACAACTTTACTATTTATTAGTTCTAATGATTCATTAATTGTTAATTCAGGAATCAAATTACCATCTTTATCAAGAACACCCGCTACATCAGTTAACATTATCATTCGCGAAGCCTTCATAGCAGCTGAAATAGCACCCGCTGCTGTGTCTGCATTAATATTATATGTTAACCCGTCTATTCCAATTCCAACTGGAGCTATTACTGGTATCATCTTTTCACTTATAAGCGCGTTAATAACTTGAGGGTCAATTTTTTCTGGAACACCAACAAAACCCAAATCTATTGCTTTTTCAACATTAGAATCTGTGTGTTGGTCTATATTTAATAATCTTTTGGCCGTAATAAGTTTTCCATCTTTTCCAGAAATACCAACAGCCTTTGCTCCAGCATTTGAAATTGCAGTTACAATTGATTTATTAGTTACTCCGCATAAAACCATTTCAACAACGTCTATCGTTGCTGAATCCGTTACTCTAAGGCCATCAATAAATTCAGTTTCAATTTTTAATTTTGCAAGCATTTCTCCTATTTGAGGCCCCCCTCCATGAACTACTATTGGCAACATTCCAACTTGTTGCAACAGAACAATGTCTTCTGCAAAACTTGCAACATATTCTTTTTTTCCCATAGCATTGCCACCAAACTTAACTACAATTACTTTGTTCGCATACCTTTTCATAAAAGGAAGTGTCTCAGTAAGGAGTTCAGCTTTTTGGAGCCATTCAGCTTGTATTTTTTCTTTATTTTTATCCAATGATTTAAGCCAATTACATAATTAATTTCAATAAATAATATCACACAATTTATAAAATTTTATTATTTTATTAATTTTTTTATTAATTTTTTAAGATAGACTTGCTAAATAAGTACGCAGTAGAGGAATGCCTTCAGTCTTCAAACTTGAGGTCACTATAATTTCTGGATATGCAGCAGGATGAGAAGATATTATTTTGGTGGTTTTATCTTTAATATTCTCTATTTCTTCGCTCGTTAATTTATCAGCTTTAGTTAATATAACAATCCAACTGACAGCTGCTTTATCAAGCTCTTTCATAATTAATTCATCATAAACCCCTACGCCTCTTCTTGAATCAATTAACAAACATATAGTTCTTAATGAAGGCCTACCTTTTAAATATTTTACAGTTAATGATGTCCATGATTGAATATCTTTTTTGGGAGCTTTAGCATAACCATATCCTGGTAAATCAACTAATCGAAGTTTTGTAATATTATATTCAAGTTGAAAAAATATTAATTGTCTTGTTCTACCAGGAGTTTGACTTGTTCTAGCCAAAGTTTTTCTATTAGTTAATGCGTTTACAAGAGAGCTTTTTCCGACATTTGAACGTCCCGCAAACGCAATCTCATAACAGTCCTCATCTGGAACAGCATTGGAATTGACTGCGGCAGCTATAAACTTACATTCGCCTGAAAATAACTTACGAGCTTTTTCAATTTCCAAATCTTCATATATCAACTTTAAAACTTTCTTATTTAGTCTTTTTTTTCATACCATTCATTATTAACCATTGCTGACAAATGGAAAGCAAATTATTCCATGTCCAATATATAACGAGACCTGCAGGGAAAGTTGCTAATAAAAATGTGAAAGCAACTGGCATCCATGCAAAAATTTTAGCCTGAATAGGGTCAGGTGGAGTTGGATTTAAACGTTGTTGCAAAAACATTGTTACACCCATTAATAATGGCCAAACTCCAAGATTTAAAAAGTCAGGAAATATAGATGTACTATAAGGCAGCAATCCAAATAGATTAAGTACACTAGTTGGATCGGAAACAGAAAGGTCTTTTATCCATCCGAAAAAAGGTGTTTGCCTCATTTCTATAGACACAAATAAAACTTTATAAAGAGCAAAAAATACTGGTATTTGCACTAGAATTGGCAAACAACCTGCAGCAGGATTTACCTTTTCTTTTTTATATAAAGCCATCATTTCCTGATTAAGTTTTTGCCTATCATCTCCTACTCTTTCTCTCAACTTTTGTATTTCAGGAGAAAGATTTCTCATTTTTGCCATGCTCTTGTATGACTTATTAGCTAAAGGAAAAAACACAAGCTTAACAGCTACTGTAATAGCTAAGATGGCTAATCCAAAATTACCTAAATATCCATATGCCCATGAAAGAGCATAGAAAAATGGTTTTGTAAGAAAATAGAACCACCCAAAATCAATTGCTAAATCAAAATGCTTTATATTGAATCGTTCTTCATAATCATCAAATAACACCAACCTTTTAGCGCCCGCAAAAGTTCTAGCTAAAAACTCGCCTTGCGATTTAGAATTGATTTTAATAGCTTGTCCAAGAAAATCAGTTTGAAACTCACCTCCATTGGAATTTAAATGCCTATATGTAAAGTTATAATTTTCCTTTTGATCAGGCAATAAAGCTGTCATCCAGTATTTGTCAGTAAGACCTATCCAACCACCCGATTCTATAGGCTTAATGTTTATGCCTTTCCTTCCTGCATCTTTTAAATCATCATAGCTTTTTTCTGATAACGTTCCGTCAAAAACACCAAGAGGACCTTCATGCAACACAAAGAATTTAGTTGTTTCTGGCTCTCCCGTTCTTCTTATCAATCCGTATGGATATAATGAAATAGAATTTTTTGAGTTATTTTGTACTCTTTGATTTACTGTAAACATAAACGTATCATCTACACTTATATCTTGAAAAAACAAAACTCCCTCACCATTATCCCATGATAAAGTGATATTAGTTTCAGGAGTTAAAATTTCTTTTGAGGATTTCCATAAAGTATTCCCATTAGGAACCTTTATACCATCAGGGCTACTCCAACCAAATTCAACAAAATAGGGATTTCTTTCATTTGATTTTAATAAGAAATTTATTTGCTTACTGTCTGGCTCAATAGTTTCTCTATATTGAGTTAAGGTTACATCATCAATTCTTGCTCCTCTTAACGATATAGACCCAGAAACTTCCTTACTCATTACAGAAACTCTAGGCACAGCCTTTGTTTCCACTATTTTACTATTATCCGAATTTAATATTCCGCTATTTTCGTTAGATGGAATTGGTATATTAGAACTATCGTTAGTATTTTTAGAAATACTTTCTTTTTGCATCAGATCCTGATTAACGTTATTAACATCACCAAAGAGCAATTGATAACCAATTAATACAGCCATGGATAAAGAAATTGCTGCAACTAAATTTCGGGTTTCTGGATTCATTTTATCTCACTTAAATTTTACTTATTTTATTAAAAGCTAATATAATTTTAAAAACTATATGTATTTACATTAAAGATCCAATATTTCAAAGGTATGAAAAAAATAATTCACTTTATAGGATCATAGTCACTCTTTCCCCATGGATGACATTTAATAATTCTTTTTATCCCTAACCATGTTCCTTGCGTAAAACCAAACTTCATTATTGATTCTTTGGTATACTCTGAACATGTAGGCAAAAATCTACAGTTATTGCCTAAAAAAGGCGATATAAGATATTTATAGAAATTAATTAAAGTTAATGCGAAATATGTAAGAGCTTTATTTATCATAATCTATTCAAACAATTTTTCATTTCATTTTTTAAATTAACAAATGAAGCTTTTATTAAACTTGCTTTTGCTATTAAAACATAACTATTACCATTTTCAAAACTAGATATATCATTTTTTAGAAAAAGTGATATCAACGATCTCATTCGCCTTTTTGCTCTATTTCGATTGACAGCGTTACCTATTCTTTTAGTAGCCGTAAAACCAAATCTTACATTTGATATTTCGTTATTTGAATCTTTGTTTTTTTGAAGGATAAAGTTGTTGGTATAATATTTTTTACCAAATTTATTAGATGAAATAAAATCTTTTCTTTTTTTTAAAGTTTCAATTTTCATCTAATATTTCCATTTATAAATAATAATAAAGATATATAGAAAAAATTTAATGTGAATATTTTATGTTCTAAGCAGACAGTCTTTTTCTACCTTTAGCTCTTCTACTACGAATAACATTCCTTCCACCAACAGTAGAAATCCTACTTCGGTATCCATGTCTTCTTTTTCTTACTAAATTACTTGGTTGAAATGTACGCTTCATGTTTACTCTGTATTTACATACAGCCTCTTTATTTAATTCATTGATGCTTATTAGACACTTTGTATTAAATAGTCAATATGATTATTTTTTAGCTCTTTCGAAAATTGTAGGAGCTGGCTTCATTTCCATATCCCATGGAAAATATATCCAAGTGTCTTGAGAAACTTCTGTTATAAATGTATCAACTTGTTCTCTGCCACTTGGTTTAGCATAAACAGTGGCATAATGTGCATCAGGTAAAGTTAATCTGATCGACTTAATGGTTTCTCCTGTATCTACAAGATCATCAACTATTAGCCAATTTTTCCCAGTTCCTGCAGCAGTAGCGTCTTTCAAAACATTAACTGAGCCTTTACTTTTTTTATTATATGACTTAACGCAAACAGTATCTATTAACCTTATATCTAATTCTCTTGCAACTATCGCAGCAGGCACCAAACCACCTCTTGTGACTGCGACGATACCTTTAAAAGTATTCATCTCAAGTAATCTCCAAGCTAATGCTCTGCTATTCCTATGGAGTTCTTCCCAAGAAACAGGAAAAGATTTATCATAATTACTATTAACCATATTACCCACTAAAACTATTTAAAGATTTCTAATACACTATTATAATACTGATTTATAATATTTATTTTCTTACTTGCTTATAATTATTTATATAGATAATTATAAGCAAGTAAAATTTAAAAATAAGCGCTCGTAGCTCAGCTGGATAGAGCACTAGACTACGAATCTAGGGGTCAGGAGTTCGAATCTTCTCGAGCGCACCATTTTTTTAATTTAATATCAATAAGTTAGAAAAATAGAAACTTAACTCACCTCAGTAAATACTCAGTTTTGTCATAGATTTGACTCAATAAAACGAGTCGAATCATGGGATGCATGAGAAAAAGAGGTAAATCTTGGAATGCTCAAGTAAGAGTATCTGGTTGGAGAACTTTTACTAAATCATTTAAAACAAAATTAAGTGCTACAGAATGGGTTGCGAATTTTGAAAAAGAACTTCGTTCTAAACCTATTCCAAAGAAAGATATTAAAAATTTAAAGTTAAAAAATTTATTTAATAAATATAAATTAGAAATTCTTCCTAAGTTAAAAAGTTATAAAATCGTTTCTTATAAATTAATAAATTTGTCTAGATTATGGTTAGGAGATATTGTTGTTATAAATTTAACAAAAAGATATTTAGAACAGTTTTGTGAAGACAGAAAATTAAAGGTTCAAGAAGGCACTGTTAAATCCGAATTGATGCTAATTAAAAGAATTTTTAAAATTGCAATTGATAAATGGAATTATGGAATACCTTTTGATGCCTTTAGTGGACATGAAATTCCTTCCTCTCACAAACCAAGAAATCGAAGAGCATCTAAAGAAAAATCAACAACTCTTATATTCAATACAGAAAAACAAAAAAACAAATACATCTCCATTATCATTCAGTTTGCTGTTGAAACTAGTATGAGAAGATCAAAGATACTTAAACTAACTTGGAACTATATAAACTTAGAGACTAGAATTGCCTCTCTGTATGACAATAAGAATGGAGATGATGGACACATTCCATTAACTAAAACTGCTATAAAATTATTATCTGATCTTACTCAGTCATCTGAGTTTGTATTTCCAATATCTGCTAATTGTTTAAGACTTGCATGGGAGAGATGTAGATATAAATCCAATATCAAAGGATTAAGATTCCACGATTTAAGACATGAGGCAGTTTCAAAATTTTTTTGAAATGGGATTATCTGTTCCAGAGGTTGCATTGATATCTGGTCACAAAGAAGTAAGTCAATTATTTAGATATACTCATTTAAAACCAGAGAATTTGATTGCTAAATATTCAACTATTTTTTAATGTATCAATCATGGAAAATAAATGAAATTTACAAAGTTTATAGAATATTACAAATGGTTCAAAACTAATTTTCCAACTTTAAAAGAATTGGAAAGAAAGCAGTTGGAAAAAAAACTAAAAGAATTGAAAAAGTAAAAATACAAGTAACATAACAATATTCCCAAACAACAAAGTACTATCACCAAATAAATTTTATGATGAGATTGCAAAGTCTGTTAATGACAAACTTAAACAATCAAAAAATGAAACCTTTGGTGCATTAAAAGAAACAGATGATAAATTGAATTTGCCTTGGGGAACTTTATTTGAGATGTCTGGATATGCAGATTATTTTGAATCAATATATGAAGATGGTGATGATTAATCTCATTTTAGGAATAATACTCTGCATGATTGTGATAAAATACAATCAAGAAATAGTTCAATTTTTAATTGTATCTGGTAATATAGATTCTTTAATCACTTATTTACATAGTCTTAAAGAAACCAAATGAATACTAAAGTTCCTTGTCCATATTGTAGTAGTCCAAAAGGATTTATCTATGTTCAGTCACACTACCAATGTTTGACTTGTAAGAGAGTTGTTGACGACTGTTGTGGTGGTGAAACTGTTCAATGTATAGTTCCAGTCATGACGTCAAAAAAACTAGAGATAGAATAAATGAGTGAGAATTTTCATTATCTAAAACAACCAATCCCATTAGATTCTGTTTATGAAATCAAGTATTTCACAAAAGGATTTCAAGTAGATTGGAGAGATATAGGTAATGAAGGTCATTGTCCTATAAAAATTACTTATAAGGAAAATACTTTAATTGTTCATTGGAAAAATGATAGTCAATTTGGAGAAATGATTACTCATTTTGAAATTGAAGATGATGCTAACAATAATCCAATGAATATTCTAAACCTGTTGAACTCACAGTTTAATTTGGAATGGAAAGAGTAGGTTTGAATAAATTATGTATTTTAAGAAAAACCATCCATGTGAAGAATGTAATCTTCCATTCAAGACTGTCTGGAGTTGCAAGAGGACATTTGAAGATAAGGAATGGATTTTACTTTGTTATAACTGTATTCGTTATTTCAAACATCTGAATAGGTGGAGATTTAAAACAAGACTTCAAAACATCAAAGGCTTTAAATGGTGTAGAATAAATCCGACTAAACTTGAATTACCTTTGTATGAAGTTAACTAATCCAGTGCGATATAGTTGGAAAAATTAAAAAAAGTATTGTACCCAAAACTAATAAAGTAATTTTAAACTTTTTCATGTAAAGTAAATAAATCCAGCAATAAGTAAGATCCAAAATAGAGTTTCCACACTCATCACTTTATAAAATAATTTAAGTTCTTGTCTCATTAAATTTTATTTTTTTTAGGTTTGTTATTATGACTATTTTGATACTTTTCAGATAATTGATTCATATTTTTAAAAAAATCAATTTCTGAAAATGCCTCACACATTCTAAGATTGTGTGTTTCAGTTTTTATTATATTCATTTTGCTTAGATTTAAAGTTTTTCTATTTAATTCATAAGCGTAAACATTTAGACTATCTCTATAAGTCCATTTGATTTTATTTTCATCTGTAGAAAACCTTTTTTTCTTTCGAAGAGTTGTTTGATTATTCTCACTTACTTTTATATCATCACCAATTTTACTGATATAATATATTGCTACTTTATTATTTTTAAAATGAAATCCTATTTCAGTTGGTTTTTTACTAGGTATATATGAAGAAGGATCTATATGATCTAACTTGCAATCTAAACACTCACAAACAATTCCCTTACCATCTACACTTCCTAAAGACGGAAAGGAATGAAGTAAGAAGATAATAGTTACTAATATAATTTTTTTATTCATGCTCTCCACCTTTATCATTAGGATCTAACTCTATTCTCTTTCCTTGATAATAAATTGCACGACTTCTACTGGGAGTATAATATCCGCCAAAAAATTTTGGTTTTCTTTTTGCAGTTTCAAAAGTTGCAACTGTAATAGCAATAGCACCCAATAAAAGAATATGTAGAACTGTTGTTATTCCAAATATCCACATACTGGTAAAATAAAATGAAAACATAATGCACCACATCCATGCCAAGATTTGCATTATCATATGTCTAGTATTTGTATCTGGAATATTTTTAAGTGGATTTTTATTATGATTCATAACAAAAGACCAATTATCAAAAATGAATTTTTGCACTTAATCTCCATTAATATTGATTATATAAATTTTATTGTTAATTATTGTATGAAATACTTAGTATAATTATTCATTATGTAATTCTTAATTTTGGAGTAGTTCCATACACCAATAAAAGAAATTAGCGCAAAAAGAAAAGGTGATAATAAACTGGATGAAGAACCTATACACATAATTTTATTATAATTTATTTTTTCTTAATTACAAGACAGTTTCTTTAACTATTTTAATTGAACTTTAAAAGCATAATAGTTACGTAGATTATGTCTGTTAATATTTTAAAAGAAAATAATAATTCATAAAATACTCAAATGAGATATTTTGAAATAAACAGAAAATATGAACAATTGTTACCTAACAAGAATTTGTAAATATCCAAATGAATTCAATATTCATAATAGTAGTTTTAAAATAATTAATTAAGAAAAAAATACAGAAATATTAATATAATGACTTTTAAGTATAATAAATTAAACGCTATATGTATGTGGTGTAAAAGAAAAAGAAATCCTCATCCTGATTACAAAAATGAAACTATACCAACAAAAATATTCATGAGTGAAAAAGGTAGACAAATTGAACTCTGTTTTAGTTGTTATGAGGATGATAAATTTCAATCAAATAATATTGAATTTAAGAAAAACTTAGATTTTAAATTTGAAACAATGACACTTTTAAAACTATTATCCTAACAATATTGAGATATTTTACTACTTACAATTATTTTATATAAAGTATCATCATAATAGTTATATATATTGAAAACAAATAAACTGACAAAACAAACTCAATATTAAAGTAATTTAATCATACGATAAGTTTGAAGTTGTTTTTTAAGAAAATGCATCTGGATTTACTTCAAATATTAGATTATTAAATCGTTTGGAAACTATAAAGCAGACTAGAATAAAAAGCTGATTAATGAGAGTGTTCTTTTTATAAGAACTCTTCGCTAAATCAGTAAAAATTGAATAACATTAAACGCATATATAAAAAAGGTGTTTGCCATGGAAAAAAAACTTTCTAGTGTTCAAAAAAAAGCATTACGAAAAAAAGGATACTCACTAAAACCTGTTGTCATGATCGGTCAGCACGGTCTTACAGATGCTGTTCTTGCTGAGATTGATACCGCTCTCAATGCTCATGAACTGATTAAAGTTCGTATCAGAGGAGCAGATAAAAATAAACGAACTGAGCAATTTACAAAAATTGAACACCAGTTGAATGCCGAGGTAGTGCATCAAATTGGTGGGATTACTGTCTTGTACCGACCTACAACCGCTCTTTAAAAAACAATGATATCCAAAGAAAAATATCAATTACTCTTTACCTTTAATAATCATTTCGATTAAACTATGAGTATGAAAAAATTATTCGTTATATTATCATTTTTAATTTCAATCACCTGTCTGTCATCACAAAGTTGGGCATTGAAAGAAAAATGGTTTCCCACAGATAAACCAAATTGCCTTGTTTGGAATTCAGATCCTCAACCAGAAGAAACTGTTAAGTGGTCAGGAGAATGTTTGAATGGAAAAGTCAATGGTATCGGCACTTTATCATGGTCAATTGGAGATCAGTATATAGGTGAATACAAAAATGGTAACATGAATGGACAAGGGACTTATAGTTGGCAAAAGGGAGACCAATACACAGGTGAGTGGAAAAATAATCATATATATGGACAAGGTACTTTTACTTTTGTAAATGGAGATAAATTTGAAGGTGAATGGAAAGATGATCTGATGCATGGACAAGGAACTTATACTTTTGTAAATGGTAAAAAAATAGAAGGTATATGGGAAAATGGAAAAAAAGTAGAAGTGACTAAAACCTAATCTATAAACTAAGATATTATCTAATCAATTAATCCTAAGAGTTAAAAACTTGAATGCCTAACACTTCAGAAGATATAGTCTATAAACACCATAACGCAATTAATACTCAAGATGAACGAGAATATCTCGATAGCGTAAAGTTTCCTTTTACCTATCAGAATTATAATGGTGTTTCTATCACAATTAAAGATGAAGAAGACTATAGAACTAATTATCAAATGCCATGGGATATAATAAAGGATACTGAATCAAACTGGTCCCATACGGAAATGGATAAAATTGAAGAAGTGGCACGTTCCAATTCGTCTGTGGTTTTTAAACTTTTAATGAGAAGAATAAATAAATCAGGCAATACAGATCTCATTATTCAAGTGATTTGGATTGCTGTCTCTACACAAGGGAAATGGGGTATCCAATTTAGGCATAACCTTGGTATTCCTACCCCTTAAAATGGAAATACAAAAACTAATCTGTAAACCATGATAGTATCCAGAGAAAACCATTAATTATTTTTTAACAATAATAACTACTCTAATTAAACTTAGATATATTTATAATTAACAAGTATCAACAGCAATATCATCTCAGTTTTTAAAATAAGGATATAGTATGTCTTTTTTTATTATAAAGATTTTTATAACTGCAATATTAATTGTATCAATAAGTGAAATTGCAAAATTTAATGACCGATTAGGTGGAATTATTGGTGCAATGCCTATAACAACATTTTTAATTTTATTTTGGTTGTATTATGAAAATAGTTCTTTAGAAAAAATTTCTAATCATATGTCATATACTTTGTTATATGTCATACCAACATTGCCAATGTTTATAACTTTTCCTTACTTCATAAATAAATTTGGATTTTATATATCAATAATTCTAAGTATTATATTAACAATTTTATTTGTAATTATAGTACATATTATTTCTAAGAAATTTGGATATAAATTAATATAATAAGATTACTAACAATTTTGCTAAAAAGATGATATGGAGTAAAATTATTTATTTTTAGAAATTTTTAATTCTTTTTTAATTTTTTCTTCTAAATGTCCTATCATTATTCTTCTCATATACTCTGCTCTTGCTAAATCAGTAAAAGAGTATTCTCTTATATCCTCATTACTAATTCTAATAGAAAAGTTATAAAAAGCACCACTCTTTTTTATAGTTGAAGCACTGCCAGAAGCGATTTTATTAGGACTTACAAGTGCGCCAAATTTAGTTTCAATTATATTTGTCATAAAATTATCTCCTCACAACATTTCTATATATTATAATATCAAATAATAAATTTAATCAATGTTTATAATATTTTAAAAATTAATCGTTTCTATAAGTAATTGAATTGAAAAAACTACGAGACTTAAATAAGTAAATAACATTCCAGAAATTCTTAAAAAAGGATTTGATTGGTAAAACGCAAAACAAATTGCATGTGCCAATCTTCCATATGAGAAAACTAGACTAATTACTAATAGATAGTTAAAAGAAGATTTTCCTGTAATTTCTAAAATCAATAAAAGGATCAAGAAAATGGGAGTGTATTCAGAAAAGTTTCCGTGTGCTCTAACATTTCTTTGTAACTTTTCCTCTGATATTTCTTTGTCCATTTTAAAAAGTAGTTTCATAACAGGACTACCCCTTAAATACCCAATACGAAATGATAAAAACAAATAAAATAAAGTAAAAATTGATGCAAAAATTGGAGTTAATGTAAGAGTGTTCACTATTTATCTAACTAATTAAAATTTAATTTTAATACTTTCTTTATCTCAAAATATTATACATTTACAAAGAAGCGTAGTCAAAACCTAATATATAAACAACAATAGTATCTGATGAGAAATATCAATTACTCTTTAACTTTTATTTTGATTAAACTATGAGTACAAATTTTATTTTTAACTATTCATTGCTATGGTTTTTAAAGTTTTTTAAATTCTTGCTAATTAAAGAAAGAAGTTGAATATATTGATTGCTGATATTGTATTAATATTTCATTTTGGCATTGTTATTTTCATAACATTTGGTTTATTTTTAATACCAATTGGTTACAAATTTGGTTGGATTTGGATTAAAAATTTAAAATTAAGAATATGTCATTGTGGAATGATTATTTTTATTACTTTAGAAACGTTATTGGGAATTACTTGCCCACTGACTTCTATAGAAAATAATTTACGTGGAATTAATATGTCTACGTCATTTATATCTTATTGGATTAATCAAATTATTTATTGGAATTTCCCGACCCAATTTTTTATCATTTTATATTCTATTATATTAGTATGGACTTTATTGATGTGGAAACTCTTTCCACCTATGATTAAAAATAGTGTTTAAAACCTCACTATCATAAAATGATAAGTAAAGACTAATCTATAAATTTAATAAGCATCATTAGATGAATTTCAATTACACTTTACCTTTTTAAACTATTTTGATTAGACTATGTATATGAAAAATAAAGATTGGATATTAGTGATTTTACTTGGTCTCTTTTGGGGATCAAGTTTCTTTTTTGTTGAGATGCTTTTAAAGTATCTAAGTCCCTTTATGATCGTTTATCTTAGAGTGTCAATTGCATCTATTTTTTTAATTGTGTTTATAATCATTCGAGGTACTAAATTTAAACTATCACTCAAAAACCTTTTTAATCTTTTTATAATGAGTTTATTGAATAACATTTTTCCTTTTCTTCTTATAACTTTTGGTCAACAAACTACGACAGGCGGTTTAGCATCAATTTTAAATGCAAACACATCTTTTATTGGAATACTTTTAGCATCATTATTTTTACCTCTAGAGCGACTAAATTTTTATAGATTAATAGGAGTTTCAATTGGAGTTTTAGGAGTAATAATCGCTATTGGTTATCAAAATATTATTCAATTAAATGATGATGATTTAGGTAAATATTTAATTTTAATTGCCACCCTTTCATATGGTTTTGCAGGAGTATGGGGAAAATTAAAACTACAAAATTTTACTCCTATTATCGCTGCCACAGGTATGTTAACAATGAGCACTATAATTCTTACTCCATACGCTTTTACAATGCACTTAGAAGAAATATATTCTTTAAACTTTTTTATTCTTAAATATGCATTTGTTTTTGCAATAATTTGCTCGGTATTTGCTTATTTTTTATATTTTAAAATACTTGAAAGTGCAGGAGCAGGAAATCTATTAATTTGTACTATAATTATTCCTCCTTCATCAATCTTCCTAAATGCTTTTATATTAGATCAAATTATTACTTTTAATGAATGTTTGGGATTAATAATCATTATATTAGGTCTAATTATATTAGATGGTCGCTTAATAAACAAACATACCCCCACCTCCCAAAAATGACAAAAAAACTCAACCTATAAAATACGATAGTATCCAGAGATAAATTTTCTAAGTGGGAAGGGTTCTATTCGCGCTATTTATCTTCTTATTCTTTATATTATTAAATCAATTGAAGTATTAATTAATTTTAAATATTATTTTCTGTATATAAGAATAGAGAATTAAGATAAATAAAATATAAATTATTGGATAGAGCATGGATAAACAAAACTTATTTGACAAATATGGTGGTGTACCAACTATTAAAGCGATATTAGAAAAATTTTATAAAGATTTATTAAGTCTTAGATGGACAAGAAAAATGTTTGTAAATGTTAATATGGATAAACTTATATTACATCAAATTCAATTTGTTAGTTTTGCCATGGGTAAACCAGAAAGTGAATTTGATGATAAAAGATTAAGAGAAGGTCATGCAGGTCTGGGAATAACGGAAGCACAATTCTAAGAAACAGTTGGTATACTAGTAAAAGTTCTTACAGACTTCAAAGTTAAGTTTGATGACGTCAAAACTATAGGTGATGCTATAAACACTAAGAAACATTTAATAGTAAATGTCCCAGGAATTAAAAAATCAGCCAAAAAAGTATTAAAAAAATTAAGAGAAAAAGAAAAATACAATAATACAAAACTTATTTTATAGTTAATCTTATTTGTAGAACTGCCAGTAAGTATTAATCATCCAATATCAACTAAAGATGTAACTTCAAAATGTTTCTTAGATATGTTGTCAGTCTTTTCAGAGTTTGAAACTAATTTAAGAAAAGAAAGACAGATGGAAGGCATTACAAAAGAATTGGATATTGGTCGTGCAAATGTTTATCCTGCATTGGAGGTTTAATATTAAAAGAGTAGGTAATGATTGCACATCTGTCTATCATTCATAGTAGTGTTAAATTCTAAAATAATGGAAAAGAAATGCATAAAACAATAAAAATAATTATCGGTACCGTTCTCATCATATACATTGTTCTGGTTGTTATGCAGTTAACAGGAATAAGTTTATTTTAAGAAGTAATAGTTACTAATTAATATAAACCAGAAGTGTTAAAATTAAGAAATTATTAATCCCCTACTGCTTAAAACTGACAACTAGAAACTAATCTATAAATCACGATATTATCTAGAAAGAAATATCAATTACTCTTTACCTTTAATATGTATTTTGATTAAACTTTGACAATGACAAAATATCTTAAAAATAACCTCAGTTTAGTTATATAATTTCACCCAACTTAATATAACAATTTGAAACAAGAGAATTTTACATACAAATCTAGGAAAAAAGTTTGATAGAAATGTTCTAAAGATGATGAATTATCTAAAGAAATTTTTAAAAGGTTAAAAAGAAACTATTGGGAAAAAGTAGATTTAGATAGAGAAGTTCATAAGTATATAAAATAATTATGTTTAGGAAAGGTTTAGACACTATGGGAATGATGAGAAGTAGATACATACCACATTGTTGTTTTGTATATTTGACTGAAGAATTAAAATATCTAACCACAATAACTAAATGTGATGAGGAATGGATTAGAAATGATATGGAAAATGTAGAAGAATTTAAAAGAAGAATTGAAAGTGGCGAAATGTTTGAAGATGAAATACACCCATATGAAATAAGTCAAAAAGGAGATGATTTTTACCTTTATGAATGTGAACCAATTAAAAATGAAAGGTATAAAGAATTACTACAAAAGTATGGAAAATTAGAAGAATACATTAATGAAGAAAAACCTATTGATGTATTTTTTGGAATTGGAGAAGGTAGAATCTATGTTGAAGAGGGTAAGTTTAATACCAAAGAAGAAGGAGGGTCACATATCTATGATGAAAATGGTTATGGAACAGAAAATCCAAAATATAGATTTACAAAATTAAAAAAAACGGAAAAATTATTTAGAAAAGTTAGATTAGGTTAAACAAAAACCTAATCTATAAACCACGATAGTATCCAGAGAGAAATATTAATCATACACCAATTAAATGCCCTCAGATTGTCACACAGATTTGACACAGTAAGGCAATAAAAGGTACTATTATTCAATAATAAATCTTTAAGAAAATAAGGGTTTAAAGGGGTCAACTGGATAGAAAACTAGACTACGAATCTAGAAGGAAGGAGTTAGAATTTTCTCTAACGCACCATTTCTGATTATTTTTTTACAAAACTAAATCTTCAATTTAGAACTTTATTTGATATGTCTTTAAGAACAGATTATTTTAAAGGAATATAATGAGATGGTCATGATTAGTTTTTATTTTACTTTTAGGAATTATTCTTTGTTTAATTATAATAAATTATAATCAAGAAATAGTTCAATTCTTAATTGTATCTGATAATATAGATTCGTTAATCAACTATCTACAGAGTTTTAAAGAAACCAAATGAAATATAAAACACTAGAAGAAATACAAAAAAATTCCGTATGGATAAAGTTACAATCTCATGGCACTGAAAAAGAACAACTTGATAAACAATTCTTGTCTCTTACAGAAGATGAAAAGATTGTTGCAATTGACTTATTTGAGTCTTTGAAAGTTGTGATGGAAAATGTCCTTAAAGAAAAGAAAACTCATCATTAGATAGTATCAATTTATTATGTATTTTAAAAAAAAAATATTTATGTGAAAACTATAATTTTCCTTTTAAGACTGTTTGGAATTGTAGGAAGACGATCGAGGAGAAAAACTAGATATTACTTTATTATAACTATATCCGTATTTTTAAACATCAATATCGATGGCGATGCAAATCTCAATTACAAAATATAAAAGGATTTAGGTGATGCGTATTAAGTCCTTCTAAAATGAAATTATCACTATATGAAATCAATGTTTAATCTTGCTCTTCTTTGGAAGATACAAAAGTATATCAGATATATCTGTTATTTTATTATTATTGTAATGATGATTTTAATATGGATTAAATTGTCTTCTCAAATTTAATTTGAGATGTAATAAGTTAATTTATTTTCTTATTGAGTTTTATCATCTTTTATTTTCAAAATTGGATTATGAATCCACAAGCTTATTTTTCTAAAATATAACCAATTAAAAAGTAATATAGTTAAAGACATCATTAGAAAAATAATAAGAGTAAAGTTAGGAGCAATTTGTCTATTAAAAACTAACTCGTTACTTTCTATATAATGCAGAATTAATAAGATAAAATATAGCAAGGACATAAAAATACAAAAAATTGATAGAATTCTACTTATTCTAAACTTAAAGTTACTCTTGTTTAAAATGTTATCAGAGTATGTCTTTTTATTAATCCATAAATAGACACTTCCAAAAGTAACCCAATTAATTAGGGTAATAATAAAAATGGATACAATTATATCAATGGTTAACCCAAGTATGTACTGAATAAATAAGTAGTCACCAATTTTTTTAGAAAAGTTATCAATATATGAGTTAACAAACATAATTGTTTTTAAAACAATTAAAACTAATAACATTAAAGGAATCAAACGACTCATTCTAAATAAAAATATTGTCATTTTTAAATCATAATCAAAAAAGAAAAAAAACTTAACTAAAAAATAATATCTATCCAATCTTTTTCTAATCGTTTTTGATTTTAGATAATCAGTTTGTATATTGAATATGATTTTTTAAAAAAATATGTCATATTTACATAGTACTAATTAAAATAGTCAAAAATTAATGTTAATTTTTTATAATTTAATTGTATTAAAAGTTAGAAATTTTCTAAAGGAAATACATGGGTACTAGTAATAAAAAGTTTCAAGTTATCTACGATGGAGATTGCGTCATATATAAGTTTGAAACAAGAAAAGAAGCAGAAGAATATATGGATGGCTGGAAAGGGAATAACTTAGTATTTCCTCTTCTCACTATTAAACAACGTTTACCAGCAAGTGGTTTAGGAATATTCATATAAAATTAAATGAACCTATTACTGGTCATGACAGAGTTTTAATAATTAGTTATAATCACTTATTAGATAAAAGACCGTAAACTCTAGATGCAAATGAAACACTATAGGAGATCCTAAGAAAGTTAAATGTGTCTCATTACATTGGTGTATTAAATGATCAAATGGTAATATATTAAAATTAAATTTTATTACTGGAGTTACAATGGATTTTAAATATGCACAAAGTTGGTTATTAGGAGTTGTTTGTTTTATCTATGGTATTTATAGAATTATTGGTGGAACAAATGAAACATTTAATTGGGTAGATGTTGCTGCAATAATAGGATTTTGCTATTCAATATATGTAACAAAAATTGCAGGTTCAAAAGAGAAATAAGTTTAAAAAAACATACTCCCATTTTTCTATTTATAAAAATAATTAGATTTTATTAAGTGTTATTTGATAAACAGTGAGTATGAAAATATATATTGGTTTTAAAACTATTTTTTTTATAATAGAAAATGAATAATGTCATCAAATGAACAAACTATAACATGTCACTTTTGTTTTGAAACCTTTGAAATTGATCTAGGAATAGACCAAAATTTTAGTGGCCATAACACTGAGATCTTTGACTGTGCAATATGTTGTAATCCTAACAAGGTAGACACTGAAATTTATGATGGCGAAGTTAGTTCTGTAACTGTTAACGATGGAAACGAATAAAAAGACCTCAATATTATAAACTTTTACAAAAATCTAATCTAACAATCACGATAGTTTCCAAAATTAAACATCAATCTTATCTTTACCTCTTACAACTATTTTAATTAAAAAACATAAAATAATTAGAAATAGATCGTGTAATTATTTATCTTTGATTTAAGAATTAGATTATGTACGATGATGATAAAACAGAAATATTAAATGTAACGCATGTTAATAATTCAAATTTGGATTAATCTAACTATTAAAAATTAAACAAGATAATTAGGAGTAATTTAATGTCAATTTCACTTCAAGTGTTATACCCAATAACAGAAACAACAAACTTTGATTATGATTATTATTTTTCTAAACATATGAAACTTGTAAAAGATACGTTTGGCGACCATTTAGATGATACCCTTGTTATAAAAGGTATTGCTGGTGGACCTGATAAAACTCCAGCATATTACGCTATTGCAACGATGATTTTCAAAAATCAATCCGCTATGGATTTAGCGTTATCAGGAGCAAGCCCCGTACTTGAAGATATTCCAAATTTTACTAATACGGAACCAGTTATGTTAATAGGCGAGGTCGTATCCTAATTTGTTATATAAACCTAGAATGATCAAATTTTATGCATTTATAATATCAATGATAATTAAACTAATTTAGTTTCAAACATAACCAATGGATAAGTTAACTTATATTAATATTTTAGTATAAAGTAAGAACAAATTAATATTGTTATGACAGTTATAGAAAGCGATCTTCTTAAGAAAATATACCAATTAGGAAATAACAAAATTTTATTATAAAATTCATCTACTAACTGACAAATCAAATATCCTAATGATAAAATTATTAAACTAATTCTTTTATCAATTAATAAAGTTACTATGCCTAGAAGCGCAGGTGTGATTGACCAAATCAACATAAAAATTTTAAATTGATTTGTAAAAGCATTCATTTTGTTTTGATTTAATATTATACCCCAATAGACACTTCCTAAAAAAGTTAAAATGATTACACCATAATTTTTAGGAATGTTAATAGGAAAAATAAGGTTTTCTTGGTTAAACCATAAATCTAATAATCCAATAATAAATGGAATTAGTCCCATAAAGCCAAGTAAAATAATTGTCTTTTCATAACTCTTTAATTGATAAATATTATTGATTAGTTTTTTCATATTGAAATCTACTGAATTTATTATCTACTACTATAAAGTTTTTTAGAAAGTTATTTATTTAATCAGATAGAAAAATAACAGAATAATAATCAATAGTAACGAAAAATTTATCCAAACATAGCGCTAAATCGTAATACTAATTTCTTCAAAAATGATAATCAAAATCTAATTAGAGATAAACATTGTTTCTAGACTTAAATATTAATCTTATCTTTACCTTTCTCAATCATTTTGATTAAACTATGAGTATTAAAAAAAGTATAAGTTGAATATCTATTTTCGCGCTTTGGAGAATTATATTATGAGCAAACAGACTATAGGTTGGATAATAGTTGGTAGTTGTTTACTATGGGGTTTGTTAAGAGCTGGAGATTTGGTTGAACCTAATTTTGTTATAAATTTTTTAGCAATTGGGGGTTTTTGTTTAGGAATTCACTTAACAAAAAATAATGAAGATAAAGAAGAATAATTGTCGTCAATCATAGAATGATAGGTAAATTATTATGGATAAAGAATCTCAAGAAAAACTTCGTACTTGGTGGGATGATGGAGACAGTAAATTAAAAAAATCTCTGTATATTTTTTTATGTCTGCAAATACTTTTAGGAATTATCTGGTTTATTGAATATATTTTCATATAAAATAAGTTCATATTAAAACAAAAACAATCAACACTTAATCTTTAACCAATAACAGCAAATATAATATCAATTATTCTTAAATTTTATAATTGTTTTTACTTAGGTTTTTTTATTTCTTTTTTAATTTTTTCTTCTAAATGTCCTATCATTATTCTTCTCATATACTCTGCTCTTCCCAAATTAGTAAAAGAATATTCTCTTATGTCATCATTACTAATTCTAATAGAAAAGTTATAAAAAGCACCATTCTTTTTTATGCTTGAAGCACTCCCAGAAGCAATTTTATTAGGACTTACTAGTGTACCAAACTTGGTTTCAGTTATGTTTGCCATAAAAATTACACCTCTATATAGTATTAATTATTAATCTAATATTAAAAATTAAATTAAATCAAACATAATCTCTATCAAGGTAAATATTGTAAGCTTTAATATAAGCAAATATTTTTGATTGATAATATTACTTGTTTACCTTACGCAACTATTTTGATTAGACTGTTAATATGTTAATCTTAATCAAAGAGCTCTCTAAAAATGAATATGAAATTATAGTTAACTCGGACACTTCAACTAAACATATTGTTACTTTAACAGATATAGTTTATCAAAAATTTACTAATGAAAAGATTACTAAAAAGGAACTTTTGGACTTTAGTTTTAAATTTCTATTAGAAAGAGAACCTAACACTTCAATCCTTTCTTTTTTTGAATTAAAAATCATTACAAGATATTTTCCTGAATATGAAGTGAGCATTAAAAAATGGTGTGGGTTTTGAAATAAATTTAATATGATCAAAGCAGTTAAATATGATAGAAAACTAGAGTTTGATTTAACTGTTTATAGTACATTGAAGGATGAACTTATGAATGATGATGATAAAAAAAATTGGTGGTACTGGGTAGCAACGTATGCATGTATCTCATTAGTATTATTTGGTATTTTTTCTATTTATGTAACTATCAATTAAAAATTAATAAAAATATATCTCCTTCAAAGTAGATAACTAAGTTTCATTCTGTAAATGACGATAGTATTAAAAATTAAGTACCAAACACTCTATCTTCTCGATCTATTTCAATTAATTTAAAACTATAAATATTTTCATAAAGTAATAATATTTAATATTTTATTTATTAAAATTTATATCTTTATTTGATTTTTTTAAAAATCATGTAACCTAATACTTTGTTATAAGGAGTTAGGATGAAATTAATAAAATTAAATTATATTTTTTTCTTCTTAATTTTTTTTTCAATTAATGCAATTGCTCAAGGACCTACTTCAGGTATACTTTGCAAAAACTTAAAAAACACAGTCTCTCTTGAATTTGTATTTAAAAGTAATGAGGATGAAATATTTGCAAATGCTTTCAAAAGGGTAAATGGTAAATTTATTAAAGTTGGTAAAGTTGTAGGACAAAAGCCATCATCATTTATACTTTTTGAAGATAAATACGCATATCTCGGCATTGATTTTGCTTGGCATTTAGATAAAGTTACCAAAAATCTCAAACCTATTATTTTAAGTGAAGGGACTATTAAAATGGGTGCAATGCCTGAGACATTGTCCTGTATTAGTAAAAATTTTTGGTATTAAATAAAAAGAATTAATTAACTAAACATTTACTTACTAAGTATTGTTCTTTTAAAGAAAAGTATCAATTATCCTTTGCCTACCATAATCATTTTGATTAAACTGTGATTATAAAAAACTAGTTTTTAGAATATTAAGATTATTTAATGAATTTTAAAGATGGTGAAGAAGCAGCGGAAAAAGAAATTAAAGAAAACGGTTTTGATATTAATTTATGGAATGAGTTTTTAGAAAATCCTGACGATTTTAATAAACTTTTTAGTAAATTATTAATAGGTCAATCTGACAATTTTATCCAAGGTTATAGGAGTTATTACAGTTCTTATTCATTATGGGCAGATACAAAAGCATATAGAAACAACCTTCCTTTTTGGAGAACACCATGGAAAAAAACAAAGAAACCATTAAATGAAATATAACAATAAATTAGTTAATTTAAGAATAATTTAGATATCTTATAAATAAATTATTTTACTCAATAAACTCTATTTCTTGAATATACAATTCTGCTAAATGATCTCTTCCAAAAGCAACTAAACCTATTGATGTAATATTTTGAGGATTAATTGTTTTAGATAAAAAGGAACCTGATCTCTTAAATTCTCTAATTGGTAGCTTTATTTCCTTATAATCTTCCTCAACATTGAAATCTAATTGATAATATTGCCATGGGAAAAATGTTCCGGTTGTTCTTATATGTACAAAATATTTTTGATTATTGCCTTTAGCAATTACTTTAATAAATTGAGATTTACTTAAATTAATATCATTAAGTTTTCTACGAATTTGAATAAATCCACCATTATTTTTTGTGGAAACCTTACCAGAAATATAGGCAAAGTTTTTATTATCTTTAGAATTAAAAAAAACTTTACCTGATGAAATTCCACCCATCACCTTATCAGAAACAAAAGACCATTTTTCTGGATTTTGAAAATTATCTTTTAAAATTGTGTCAGAATAAGATTGAGTGATCATAACTAATAAAAAAACTGTTGTTGTGAGAATGTACATTCTATATTAATTAACTAAAATTTAATAATTATCAAATAAAATTATTTTCTTAATAGGTTATAGATGAGCAATTGGAAAACAGATTTTGAAGTTAAGTTCCATTTACACTTTGAACATCATAATGGAAGACAAGAAAAAAAATATAATTCTTTAATTGTAGAAGCAGAATCTGAAGAAAAAGCAAAAGAAATAGTTTTTTATCAATATGAAAATAGTAGTTTTTTAGTAATTGATGAAGTTAAAAAATTATGGAAATACTGATTTATAAATCCTAATAGTATCTATGGTGCAATATCAATTTCTCTTTAGCTTATATTATTTTGGTTAAACTTTAATAAGTTTATTTATAATATTTTATTGATTTTACTAATTTGAACGAATACCCCATTTCTGATATTTTATAAGCGCATCACTACAAAATTGAAATGAAAGATTTCTAATAAGATGCAAAGGTGAACCTCCCCTACCTTTTCTGGATTCTCCTTGAGAAACTGTCAGGCATAATTTTTTATTTTCAATCAGACTGACACTACCATTACTCAAAAATATAAATTTCTGAGCATCTCCTAAATTACAATTCTTTAAAGATAAACTTCCGGGCATGACAACGGATAAAACTTCCATACAGACGTTGAATCCAGAAAGAAAAAACTCATTATTCATTATTCTTTTTCTATCAAAACTTTGATCTATTGCGATACTTCCTTCATACGAATAACAGGTATGAGCCTGAACCCCTCTATTAGTTTTTGCTCGTGATTTATAACCTTTTATATCAATACAATAACCTCTTTGGTCATCAATTTGATTGATCAGGTAAACTTCTACTAATTCACCAACAGTTTCACTTCTTACAATATTTGGTAAAATAAATATCAAAGCGGTTAATAATATGAGTAAGTTTTTTTTCATTATTCATTCTCTCTCAAATGATTTTTTCTAATGTATAAGAGGTTTACTAAAGGTGCTAATAACCAAAGTATTGCCGAACCCCATAAGATTAAACTTTCTGGAAAACTATGACTAATGAAGTATCCAAAAAATAATAATATAAGAAGGACATTTAGTACGATTGTAATATTCTTTAAAGTAATATTAATATCCTATTACAATTTTTATACAAACTACCTCACAATCAAAATCTGATAAACTTTTATTTGAACCTATTTAGTAAAATATTAGAATAAAACTATGAAAAGTTTACTGATACAATTAAAGATGAATTGTTATTAATAGGACTGTTGACATCTTTACTAACACGATGAAAGTTGATGTTATTATTTGCATTACTATTGAGTATATCTTCACCATCTAGATAACGAGATATTTCAATATCTTCTAATAAGACTGGTTGTCGATGATGAATATGATTGATCGCATCTATTGAACTGCGAGTAAGTATCAGACAACCAATTTCATTATAAAGACCTGCAAAAATATGTGATGAACAATAGTGATAGTAAGGAATTTTTTCTTTATCTTTTCTTTGCCATTCATACCAGCCATTATGAAATATTACACATCGTTTAGTATTCCTAAAGGAAGTTTTCTCATACATTGTTTCAGAACGACAGTTTATAAGATTCATGTTTTTCTTCCAGGAGGGTGCATATGACCATTTCATCAAACATACATTATCTTTAGTTTTAACCGGAATCAATTGTGAAGGTGCCACGTTATACGATGACTCATACTTAAGACCAAACATATCGTTAGAGGAAATTACAAACCGACCACACATAACAATATAATAACTCACTCCCCTTAAAACAGATAGATAAAAACTAATCTATAAATGCAATAAGTATCAAGAGCAATATATCAATTACTCTTAACCTTTCTAATCTATTTTGATTACACTATAAGTATGAAGAAACCTTTTTTAATAAAAGAATCTTCTTTTAACAGTTGTTTGTTGTCTGACACTACTTCCATTTAAATTTGGGAAAATAAATTGATCTGCTGATAATCTAAACATATATCTATTGTTTATTGTTATTGGTGTTAAATCCATTCTTATTGAATGTTTTTTATCTAACGCATATTCTTTTTTGTTTTGTTCTTTTAACATATCTGAAACGTAAGGTATAAATTTGTATAACAAATCTGATTGTCCTGCTTTTAATATGTATCCAATTTTTTTTGAATTTTTATTGCAGTATTTTTTTGCACTCATATAGAAGTAATCAAACACTCCGTCTAAATTGATAAATTGAGTAATATCTTTAATAGGATATTTTTGATCATTTACTGCTTTTTTTCTAAAACCATCCACAAATTTGAAACAAGATTGCATTGCAAATATATCAACTACATTTAAAAATCGATAGTCTGCAAGAATAACATTTTGAGGAGTTGCAATGATTTCTTCTTTACTCATTGAACTAGTTGCAAATAAAATTTTATCTTTCTTTACTTTGAATTCACCAATACAAGTATAAAACTCATCAAAGAAAGTTGGGTTTTCCATTTGCCCTTTAGTCAACCATTTATCTTCTAAAATTTTTTCTGCTTCATCATCTTGTACCTTACAATATTTTTTAATAATAAAAGATGAAATGAACCAACCTAAACGAACTGCAGTAAATTTAGATAATGAGTATGAAAAACTATTCCCTGCTTGATAAATTAGACTATATTGATTGTCTAATGTTATCCCTTTTCTTATTGGTTCTCCTTTAGGAACTTTAAATGAACGATAAACTGTCAGATATTCATCATCTCCAACATTATTAAAAATAGTTTTAGTCCAAAAATCAGTTATTGGAAATTTGCTTGATTTATCTACAAGAGAATCTTTAAACTCACCATTATTCATTGAACTATTTAAGGTTTCATTTAATTGTAATCTTTCTTCAAATGGAATATCTAATCTTCCATAACGAGCAAAAGTTTTGTCTGTAAAGTATTTACTTTGAATTGTAAAAATCCATTCAAATATGTGCCAGAACATTCTATTGTCAGTAATTAAATGTTCAAGTTCCTCAAACCATTTAAAAATATATAATGGCATTTCTAATGTTTCATTTGCGTCCATTTTATGTGTATGAATATTCCATCTATATTTTGAAAATAAAAAAAACAAACAAGTATCAATATAACTCAGAGTTACTTCACCATCTTCAACGCCTGTATTACTTCCATGATGTATTTCTAATGGGTTAAGGTAACCAAAAGATTTTAAAAACCATTCCATCATTTCTTTTGAAGTATTAGTTTTTTTTATGTTTTGATCAAATTCATTTATTGGAACGTATTGAAAAAAGTATTTTATATTAAAAAAAGGAGTTCCATCTTTATTAGTTTTTTTCCAAACTTGTTTTTCTTGTTCTTTTATTTTATCAAGTTTTATTTTTTTCTCTAATTCTTTTGCTTTAAATGCGTCTCGTTTTTCCCATTTTGTACGAATAGGTTCTTCAAGTTTCCAAACAACTGAATCATACAAAGATGGAAAATTATTTTTAATTGCTTTTTTTTCTTCATAGTTTTTTTTACCAAGAGAAATTTTTTTTATTATTTCAATTGCTTCTTTATTATCCATTTTTAGAATATTCCATATTGACATTAAAGATAAAAAATATTTCTAGCAATCTTTACAACTTCTATATTTTTTTCTCTTTTATTTTTACTTTGTGTTTTGCTAATGATGATCTATATCAAAAAAATAAAATTAATAATTATAAAAAAAAGTTAATTAATAAAAATCTTTTAATTAATACGACTGGAATATATGAGGAATACCTTAATAAAAGTTCTGTTGATTTATTTTTAATTGTAATAACAAACCAAAAAAATAAAAATTAATCTATTATAAAGATAATTACAAAAAACCAATCTATCCTATTTGTTCTATTACATTGCAACGTTGGTTTCAAATAATTTCTGCTCTATATAAACCTAATATCGTTATTTTGATAAACTCTTAGTTATTTGTTAAACATCATTAATGTTTAAATATTTTAATTTAAGTTAATATAACCAACTTTTAAGTTCTTCGTTTTCTAGATTAAATTTCTCTAACAACCTTTTAACTACATCACCAATAGAAACAATTCCTATCAATAAATCTTTTTCTAATATTGGGATATGTCTAATTTTATTAATTGTCATTATCTTCATTAACTCATTGGATTGAATATTTGTATTACAAGTTATAACTTTATAAGTCATGATAGAGTTAATAAACATTTGGGAAAAATCTATTTTTTTATTTTCAGACATTTTATGAATAATATCTCTTTCTGAAATAATCCCGCATAATTTCATTTTATTATTTATTACTGGCAAAGCTCCTATTTTATTTTCAGATAATAATTTTATAGCATCATAAACAGTTTGATTTTCATTAATTGAAATAACTTTTCTTGTTAAAATTTTTGATATTAAGTTGTTTTCATTCTCTGAAGTCATTACTTCCTCCAATAAAATATACATTATTAGTAAACAAATATGTCAATTTTACTGCAATTAGATAACTAATCAGAATAATTTACAACACATCTTAAATATTTAACGATCCACAACTATTATGGTTACAAAAGATTTTGATAGAAAATTCTATTAAAAAGAAATAAATTCAAAATATGAAACTGATAATTGCCACCCCTAGTCCATTCGCTCGAAAAGCAAGAGTAGCTTTGCTTGAAAAGAAAATAGATTTTGAAGAAATTGTAGATGTTCCTTGGAATCAAAACACATTAACTAAGGGTATAAATCCCCTAGGAAAGATACCAGTTCTTATTCAAGATAATCATGAGCCTTTATTCGACAGTAAATTAATCGTCCAATACTTAGATTGCTATAAACCACACCCTCTAATGTATCCTGAAAATCCTGAGGAAAATATCTCAGCACGGTTAATTGAAACTGTTGCGGATGGGGTATGCGATGCAATAGTTCTAGTATTTCTTGAAAATGCAAGAAAAGAGATGTTAAGGAGCAAAGACTGGATTAAAAGACAAGAGAGAAAAATATTTGAAGGTGTAAAATATCTTTCTTATCATCTTAAAGGCAAAAATTATTTTGTAGGAAGCTCTTTTAATATTGCAGATATCTGTGGATATTCCTGTTTAGAATATATAGATCTTAGATTTCCTAAGTTTGAATGGAGAAGTGATTTTCCAAATTTAGAAAAATATTGGATTTTTCATAAAGATAGGCAATCATTGAAAAAAACAAAGCCAATAGCTCAGATCATAGAACCTTTAGAAGATTAAAAAAATTTATAAAATTAAATCTAAATTGCTTTAAGTTTATAATATTTAAGTATATTTTATGTACTATTCTATATTACTTTAATGTGTTGTAATGTAGTTCTAAAATTAAACTGTAATAATTAAAATAATAACGGAGTTTTAAATGACCATAGAAAATATTGTATTAATTGCTTGTTTATTATTATTAATACAAATTTTTATTCCAATAATAATTGACCATGCGTTTACGCAAAAGATAACAATAGATTATTTATTTACTTCAAGAGATAAGAATGTTGAAAATTCTATATATTTTAATAGAGGTAAACGAGCTCTAAGTAATCTATTAGAAACTTTCCCAATATTTATATCTCTGGCGCTTTTATCAATATTTTTAGAAATTGATAACACACATTTAGCACTGCTATGGTTAGTTTTTAGAGCAACCTATTTTCCTATTTATATACTAGGAATAAAATATGCAAGATCCTTGTTATGGGGAGGAGCATTAGTTTGTTTAATATTAATGGGAGTAAAGTTCATATAGAAAGATATTTATATAATGAAGTTATTTAAATATTTTCAATTACAATTTTATTGATTTATCTTGATAGATACTTAGGATTAAAGTTAATTATTAATAAATATTAGACTAGGTTTAGATAATGAATTGGAAAGCATTTCAGCCAAAATCAAGATATAGAAAAGCTGTTACAAATACTTTTCTATCTGAACAAGATTGTGACATGTTTTTAATGGTATTAAAACAGCAATGGCTTTCATATATTTCCGAATTACCACAACCTAAGTTAGAGATTACTAAATTCATAAAAAAACCAAATAGAATGCAAGCAATTTGGACATTAAAGGATTCTACTCATCTTAGAAAATTAAAAGCTCTAGTACAAAAAATTATAAAGCCTTACCGAGATAAATTGTCTCCAAAAGTTTTGGATTTAGACAGTGAAGCTTTATGTATCATTTAAGGTTAATTTTTTTAATAAGGTGAATATGGAAAAAGCAATTGTCATTAGAGAATATGGAAATTCAAAAGTTTTAAGACTAGAGGATATTAATGTTGTCCGCCCTAATCAGGATGAAATATTTATTAAACATTCAGCAATAG
>CAJJBL010000023.1 GCA_905182395.1 alpha proteobacterium SCGC AAA536-G10
TACCTACTCTTTGCCTTTCAGAGTTACAAATTACATCAATTTCAGGATTAGGTGTTAAAGGCTTTATATTATCACCATAAAGATAATAACCTTTAGAAGTTTTTTGTCCAAACCAACCATTTTCACAAACTCTATCTGCTATTTCTACATATCGATCATCTTTATGACGAAATGGAGCTTTTCTTTTTCTAGTAGCCCAGCCAATATCACCTCCAGCTAGATCTATTACTTGAAAAACTCCCATAGCACATCCAAAGTCTCTTAACACTTTGTCAATATGAAATGGGCTAGCTCCATCTTCAACCATATGATAAGTGCCAATTAAGTATTTAGAAAGAATTCTATTTCCAATAAATCCATCACAAACACCAGAACGGACAGGAACTTTTTTCATTCTTTTTGCTAATAAGAAAGCTGTAGCAACAGTATCATCAGAAGTCTTGTTTGCGACCACTATTTCAAGTAATTTCATAATATTAGCAGGAGAGAAAAAATGAAGCCCAATTACCCTACTTGGATTTTCAACTACTGAGGCTATCTCATTAACATCTAAATAGCTGGTGTTAGATGCTAAAATACATTCTTTACTACAAATTATATTTAGCTTAGCAAAAACTTGTTTTTTAATTTTCATGTTTTCAAAAACAGCTTCAATAACTAAATCTCTATCATTAAGATTATCCATATTGGTTACTGCTGTAAACAAACTCATGATTTTATTTTTTTGTTCAGAAGAAATTCTACCTAACTTAACATTTCGATCATAAGTTGCATTGATTTTTGTTAAAGCTTTCTCAATAGCTTCGTCATTCTGTTCTATCATTACAACAGAAAAACCTGCGTTCATTGCAGCCATTGAAATACCAGTACCCATGGTACCTCCTCCAATAACACCTATTTTTTTAAGTTCTTTAGGTTTGCCTAATTCTAGCTCAGGAACTTTTGTTATTGCTCTCTCTGCAAAAAAAGAGTGAATTAAGCCTTGTCTTTGAGGACTTTCAATACATTCTTTAAACAACCTTCTTTCATTATCTATAGCATTAGGAAAGCTTAAATTTAATCCCTCTTCAACTGATTTGATAATAGCGTGGGGAGAAAAGAGATTTTTAGCTTTAATTAAAGTTTCAGATTTAATTTTTTCTATTGTCTTTTTTATTTCATCTAAATTATCAATTTTATCACTTATTTCTGAGGTAGGACGGACATCACTATTTCTTTTAAGTAATCTCTTTGCATATGATATTCCGTTTTTTACCGTATCATCATCTTCAGCTATTTCATCAATAATTCCATTTTTAAATGCTTCATCTATATTTACATGCCTGCCTGTTAACATCATATCTAAAGCCATGGAAACTCCACATAATCTTGGAAGACGTTGAGTTCCTCCAGCGCCTGGAAGAATTCCTAACAAAACCTCAGGAAGTCCAACTTTAGTCTTTGGAGCTGCAATTCTATAATGAGCAGACATTGCAACTTCAAGGCCTCCACCTAAAGGAGTGCCATGTAAAGAAGCTACAACAATCTTGTCTAATCTCTCAATTTTATCACATACTTCACTTAAAATTGGTCCATCTACATTTTTTCCAAACTCTTTAATATCTGCCCCTGCTAAAAAAGTTCTTCCAGGTGCGGCGATTACTATTGCTTTGATTAAACTATTCGACCCAAGCTCATTAATACTATTTAACAACCCTTTTCGAACAGAAGCACTAATTGCATTTACAGGAGGATTCGAAATTTCAATTAACCCAATTTCATCTATTATCGTATGTTTAACTTCAGTCATTTAGTCCTCATCAATTAAAGTAGTTTATTTTTAGCGTCTTGATACTCATTATTAATTCTTTTTACTAAATCCTTAGCAGGCAGAATTGACTTTACAGCAGATATACCTTGCCCAGAACCCCATATTTCTTTCCAACTTTTTGGCTTTGATGCTCCTGAACTAAAATTCATTTTACTATTATCACTGATTTCAAGATTATGAGGATCTAATCCCTGCGCTTCAATAGATCCTTTTAAATAGTTACCATGAACTCCAGTGAAAAGATTAGTATAGATAATATCATCAGCAGATGAGTTTGTTATCATTTCTTTGTAACGTTGATCTGCATTAGCCTCATTAGTAGCAATAAATGCCGACCCAATATAAGCTAAATCTGCCCCCATAGCTTGGGCAGCTAACACAGCTCCTCCATTAGCTATTGATCCAGATAACAATAATGTCCCATCAAACCATTCACGTATTTCTTGAATTAAGGCAAATGGTGATAAAGTTCCAGCATGCCCTCCTGCTCCTGCAGCTACGGCTACAAGCCCATCAGCTCCTTTATCAATTGCTTTTTTTGCAAAAAAATTATTTATTACATCATGTAAAACTATTCCATTAACTTCATGAGCTACTTTATTTACTTCTGGCCTAGCTCCTAATGATGTAATCCAAATAGGTGCATTCCATTTAGCACAAATATCAATATCTTTTTCAAGTCTAACATTAGATTTATGAACAATATGATTAACAGCATATGGTGCAGCTGGGTTTTCAGGATTTTCTTGATTAAATTTATCTAACTCTTCATTGATTTTTTTAAGCCAGGATTCCAACATATTTGGTTCTCCTTTCTCTTCCCTTGCATTTAAACATGGAAAAGAACCAACTATACCAGCTTTACATTGAGCTATGACTAAATCAGGGTTTGATATTATAAATAAAGGTGATCCAACAATAGGAATTTTTAATTTATCTAAAGGCGATATAAGCGTCAAAATTATTCCTTCTAACTATTTATTATTAATTTATTTAACACGCGAACTATATAAGCATCAATTTATTTTATTATTCTTTTTGATTTTTTATTCATATTGAATATTATAGAACAAAATATTGGGAGTTTACAATGAATTTAAGTGATGCTGATTTAAAAAAATTTGATGAAGATGGTTATTTATTTTTTCCAAAAATGTTTAATTCTGAAGAGGCTTCCTTGTTAAAAAAAGAAGCTGATAAAGTATATTCAGAAGATAGAAAAGAAGTATGGAAAGAAAGTTCTGGCGTTGCAAGAACAGCATTTGCTGCCCACAAATATAATGAAGCATTTAGTCGCCTAGGATCTCACCCAAGATTAATTGACCCTGTCACACAAGTGTTAGACGGAGACATATACATGCATCAATTTAAGTTAAATGCTAAAGCAGCATTTGATGGAGCAGTATGGCAATGGCATCAAGATTATGGAACGTGGAAAAGAGATGACGGAATGCCCGAACCTAGAGCAATGAATATAGCGGTTTTTCTTGACGATGTTACAGCTGCTAACGGTCCCTTATTATTTATTCCTGGCAGTCATAAGGTAGGGGTTATTGAGGCAGGACATGATTTAGAAACAACAAGTTATCCTCTTTGGACTCTAGATAATGAAAAAGTTCTTGAGTTAGCTAAAAGGGGTGGCTGTGTTGCTCCTACTGGTCCAGCAGGAAGTATGCTTATGTTTTCTTCATTACTTGTTCATGCAAGCCCTCCAAATATTTCACCATTTGGAAGGACAATTGTTTATCTTTCACTATGTCATGTAGACAACCATATACGTGAATTCAAACGTGAAGAATGGATTGCTCATAGAGACTTTACCCCTATTTCACCACTTAATGACAATTGTTTATCAGAATTAGTTAATCAACAAGTAAGTGCTGCTGAATAATTTAAAATAATACTTTAAATTAAAAAAATTATTTTAAAAAATTAACAAGAAAAGAGACATAAATTTGTCATTCATCGACTCTGTATCAAATTTTAGAGATGCTGGAATAGGCTCTAAAATGAAAAAAAATCTATTATTCAGATGTGCCAAATTAAGTACATTAAATGAAGAAGACATTGATAAAATAGAAAAATTAAATCCTCATGCAATAATTGATTTTAGGGATCCTAAAGAAATAAATAAGGCTCCAGATAATTTATCAAAAGATTTATTAAAAAAATATATTAGCCTCCCTATTTCTGCCAGTACTTTAAATAGAATGGTAATTCAAAAAAATATAGATGGTGACAATGAGTTAACTTATGAAAATGTTATGGAAGAGAGTTATAAATTATATATAAATAATCATCAACACGTTTGGAAAGAGTTTTTAAAAATTTTATTAAGTTCAAACAACCATCCTGTCATATTTCATTGCTCAGCAGGAAAAGATAGAACAGGAATAGCAAGCTTTATAATTCAAAAAATATGTGACAATCCAATTGAGTTGATTTTTGAAAATTATATTCTTTCAAATAAATTATTAACAATTAAAGCAGCCACAGCAGAACAAACAACCTCTTCTAGCAATGATTATCAAATGGTAACTAGAATAATGCTAGAAACTCTTGGGAAAGTTCAAAAGTCATACTTAATTTCTGCAATTAATGAAATAGAAAGTAAATTTCAGACCCTTGAAAAATATATAATTCAAGAACTTGGATTTAAAGAAACAGATATTCATGATTTAAAAAAATTATATTGTAATTAAAAAGGTTTATAAATGTTTTTACAAAAAGCAATTTCCAAAAGAATAGATGACAACAATCCAGTAAAAGTAGCATTAATTGGAGCAGGTAAATTTGGCTCTATGTTTTTAAGTCAAGTGCCTTCAACAAAAGGATTAGAAGTTACAGTAATAGCTGACTTGAATCCTGAAAATGCAAAAAAAGCATGTAGAAATGTTGGTTGGACCGAGGATTTAATAAATAAAACGCAATTTGTTGATGATGCATTGAAAGCAATAAAAATGTCTGAAGTAGAAGTTGTTGTAGAAGCTACTGGCTTTCCACCTGCAGGAATAGAACATGCAAGACACTCTTTCCAAAATGGCAAACATATAGTGATGGTTAATGTTGAAGCTGATGTACTGGCTGGATCAGCCCTAGCTAAAGAAGCTGAACAAGCTGGCGTAGTATATTCAATGGCATACGGAGATCAACCTGCGTTAACAGCTGAAATAGTTGAATGGGCAAGAGCATCAGGGTTTCATGTTAGCAGTGCAGGGAAAGGAACAAGATATCAACCCGCTTACCATCAATCTACTCCAGATACAGTTTGGGATTTTTACGGACTTTCTCATGAGGAAGCAAAAAAAGCTGGAATGAATGCAAAAATGTTTAATTCATTTTTAGATGGAACTAAATCAGCACTAGAAATGGCCGCTATAGCTAACGCGTGTGATTTAAAAGTTCCATACGATGGTTTGTTGTTTCCAGCTTGTGGAATGGATGATTTAGCTCAAATTCTTAAACCAAAAGAATATGGTGGAGTATTAAGTGAAAATGGTCAAGTTGAAGTAGTTTCATCACTTGAAAGAGATGGAAGACCTGTTTTTAAAGACTTGAGATGGGGAGTTTACGCTGTATTGCAAGCACCTAACGATTATGCAGCTTCATGCTTTAAACAATATGGAATGAATACTGATGATACTGGAGAGTTTTCTGCTATGTATAAGCCGTTTCATCTTATTGGAATGGAATTAAATATTTCAATTTTCTCTGCGGCTTTGTTTAAACAACCTACTGGTCAAACTAAAAAATTTATTGGTGACGTAGTGTCAACTGCCAAAAGAAACTTAAAAATGGGTGAAGTTTTAGATGGAGAAGGGGGAGCTACGGTTTGGGGAAAGCTGTTGCCATCAGAAAAATCATTGTCCTTTGAAGCTCTTCCGATTGGCTTAGCTCACGGAATTAAACTGAAGAATGATGTTCCAGAAGGTCAAACTGTAAAATGGACTGATGTTGAGTTTTCTTTAAATGATCCTGCGATTTCATATAGACGATCTATGGAAAAAGATTTTAAAACTTTATTGGCTTAATAGGTCCTTTATCTAATCTCCATACAAATCCAGAAACACCTTCAATAGGAAAAAAATCCTTCAACAAAGGATCATGACCAGGAATAACTAAATCATCGTTAGAAGCTAAACTTCTAATAGTTTTAAATCCATTCAACATATCTTCAAGATCAACAACTATAGGAAAAGGTTTCCCGGTAAGAAAATTCTCATAGAAATGAGTGGCATCAGAAGCTAAACACATAAATCCATTATCAGTTTTAACTCTTACCGATTGCAAACCTCTTGAATGTCCTCCAATTAAATGAACAGTTACACCAGGTTGAATAGATCCAATCCCATTATAAAAAATTACTCTTCCTGAGTATAAGTTTTTTACCATTTGACAAATATGTTCACCAGTAAAAGGCATTTTTATTGTTTCATGACACATGCATGGCCCAGTTGCATAAGACATTTCAGTTTCCTGTAAATGAAATTTTGCATTAGGAAATTCCATTAACCCACCCGCATGATCATAATGCAGATGTGTAATAATTACATCGGTTACCTCACTTGCATTTATATTAATAGATTTCAAAGCTTCTGATGGAGATCTTTCAATAGGTCTGTTTCTTCTTTTTGCCTCATCATAATCATACCCAGTATCAACAACAATAGTACTATTTCCAGATTTTAATACCCAGATAAAGTAATCAATTGTATGATTTTCATTGGAATGATCATCAAAAATAAAACTTTCTCTTCTTGTTCTATCTGATCTTACGGCATATTTTAATGCATAAACTTCCCATTTTTTTTCTAGAGCTGTATCCATTATATCACCTTATTTAATGAGACATTTCTTCTAACCTATCAGTAGCCGGAGGAGGTGTTGGACTAATAGTAGATATTAATTTATATGTTTCTTCATTAAGAGAAATATTTGTTGAATCAAGA
>CAJJBL010000024.1 GCA_905182395.1 alpha proteobacterium SCGC AAA536-G10
TTACCTAAATATATTTTATCCATGAACGAGAATGGTTTAAACGCATCTAAACACTTAATACATATGTATAAATTAATATGCCAACCATTTCTAATAATTGCGATGGTTTTACTTTCAGCCTCTTTAATGTTAAAAAGTAGTGAAAGAAATGTTCAGTTTGGTATAATTTCTACTTCATTAATTGTCGGGTTTAGTCTATATTTTATAGGGGATATAATTTTTGCTTTAGGGTCGTCTGAAAAATTACCATCTTTATTATCTGGCTTTGGACCCACTCTGATTGGGCTGTTTTCAGGTTGCTTTCTTATCAGTTCTATTGATGAACCAAAAAAATATGATAAAATTACAACGTTAAAAATATAGAGTTAAAATTGATTAAAAATAAAATAAATAAAATTAATTTCCAAAATTTAATAATGATAGGAATCTTGCTAATTTTTTTGATGTGCAATCAAGTAAATGCAAAAGAAAACTATATTGTAGCACTAGTAAATAATACTCCTATAACAAAAATAGATCTTGAAGATAAAGCTAAATTAATGTCTTACTCTATTAAAAAGAACATAAGCCAAAAAAATTTAAATAATTTTTTTAATCAATCACTTAAATCACTCATTACTGATACTTTAATAAGAAGTGAAGGGCTTAAATTCAACAAAAATATCTTAAATTTAGTCAAGGATAGAGCATATTCCAATCTATTATCTGACTATAATGGATCAGAAATTTTATTAAATAAATTCATTCAAAAATTAAATATTTCTAAGTCAATGGTTTTAAATAAGTATGAGAATGAAATAATCTTGGGTATCTTATTACAAAATAAATTTGAACAACAATTTGAAAATTTAAACCAAGAAATTCAAGAAATTATAAGACTTAAAGAATTAGAAAAAAATAAAGATAAATTTGAATTAGCTGAGATAGTAATACCTAAAAAAAATAATATGGAACTCTTTAATAAAATTAAAAATGCTCTCAATAAAGACTCTAACTTTTCTTATATTGCTAAACAAGTATCTATTAACCCTTCTGCAAAAAAAGGAGGAAAGATAGGATGGAGAACTTTAGAGAATTTACCTGTTGAAATAACCTCTAATAATCAATTGATTAATGAAGGTGATATTTTTCATTTAATAAAAAATGAAACCTATAGAATCATAAAAATTCTAGTAAAACGAAATCAAGGAAAAATAAGTAATATTGAAGATCAGATTTTGTTAGCAGTTATTAATTTTAAAATTAATTTTGGAAGGAAAAAAGCAGTTTACCTGATAGTTAAAGACAAAGTTGATGGCCTACTAAAAAACAATAAAGGTTGTAATGGATTAAAAAATATTAACAATAATACAAATAAAGACATAACATTAAGAGTTATTAATTCAAGAATTGCAGACTTAGATGTTAATTTACAAAAAAAAATTAATAATCTTCAATTATATAAAATTATGGAGCCAATTTATGAAGGAAATGAAGGTTATTTATATGTTTTATGTGATAAAGCTAAAAGTAAATTAATAGATTTTAATCCAGATCTAATAAAAAAAGAATTAATTGATAAACGCATGTCTATTTTAAGTAGTAGGTATTTAAAAAAAATAAATCAAAATGCAGTTATTAAAATAATAAATGATAAATATTGATGTCAAATATAGAAAAAAATGAATTACAAAAAAAAATTATATTAATTACTTCTGGAGATCCATCAAGTATTGCCCCAGAAATTACAATAAAAGCATTACAATCTTCTAAAATTAACAAAAATATTTTTCCTGTAATAGTAACTGATCCTCAATTAATACAAAATTATAATGATATAATTATAGATAATTGGAAGATAAATGAAATTAAAGATCAAAGTAATTTCACTGATTATAAAGTTAACTATTTTAATATAATATCTATTCCAATTAATGATATTGTTAGATTGGGAAAACCGTCTATTGTAAACTGTGAATTCATTAAATCTTCTATTTTAAAATGTATGGAATTAGAAAGTAAAACGTCTGTTTCTGCTATTGTAACTAACCCTATTAATAAAAAAATAATGTATAAATCAGGATTTAAATATGCTGGCCATACAGAATTTTTAGCCTCACATTCAAAAATAAATACCCAACCCGTTATGATGCTTGTTGCACAAGATCTTAAAACGGTTCCTTTAACAATTCACGTCCCCATATCAGAAGTTTCAGGCTTGATTAGTAAGGAATTAATAATAAAAACTGTTAAAATTGTTGCAAAGGACTTAACTGAATATTTTGGTATTAACAAACCTAAAATATTTATAACTGGCCTTAATCCTCATGCAGGTGAAAATGGTGAAATTGGCTCTGAAGAACAAAACATAATAATTCCTGCAATAAGAAAAATTAAAAATTCTAATGACTTCGAAATTCAAGGACCTTTTTCCGCAGATACTTTGTTTTCATCTGAAGCAAGAAAAACATATGATGTAGTAATTTGTATGTATCATGATCAAGCCCTAATTCCTATTAAAACAATTGACTTTAACAATGGTGTTAATGTTACGCTAGGTTTAGATTTCATAAGAACATCGCCTGATCATGGTACTGGCTTTGATATCGCTGGTAAAAATAATGCAAGCCCAGACAGCCTTATTGCAGCAATAAACCTTGCATACTCTATGAGTGTTAATAAAGATAGGTCTTCAAAATAATGAATGAAACTCTCCCAAGTATAAAAGAAATACTTAAAAAAAATAATATTAAAATACATAAATCTCTTGGTCAAAATTTTTTGTTTGACTTAAACTTAACTGACAAAATAGTAAAAATGTCTGAACCTATTTCTTCTACTATTATTGAGATTGGACCTGGTCCTGGAGGTTTAACAAGATCTATTCTTAAAAAAAATCCTAATATTGTTTTTGCAATAGATAAAGATCCTCAATCAGAACTAATGCTTACTGAACTCAAAGAAATTTATAAAGAGAAATTACAATTAATTACAGCTGATGCTATCAACTATCCTATATGGGATTTAGGAAACTATCCAAGACAAGTTATTGCTAATTTACCATATAATGTTGGAACAAAAATGTTAATCTCTTGGTTAAGGCATATAAAAAAATTTAATAAATTAACATTGATGTTTCAAAAAGAAGTTGCAGATAGAATTATTGCACCTGTAGGATCTTCAAATTATGGAAGATTATCTATTTTAACAAATTGGCTAACTCAAAGTAGAAAGTTATTTGATATCCCTGGTTCTGCTTTTATACCATCCCCCAAAGTGACATCAACAGTAATAGAGTTAATTCCATTAGAAAAGCCAATTTTAGATATCTCTTTTAATGCTTTAGAGAAAATTACTAATTTAGCTTTTAGTCAAAGAAGAAAAATGCTTAAAAGCAGTCTAAAAACAATAAATGGAGAAGCAATACTAGATGAATTACAAATTTCTTCCAGATTACGTCCTGAACAGTTAACTATTAACGATTTTTGCAGAATTGCAAAAAGAGCTTTTCCATCCTTGTCATAGGAAAATCAATAAAAATAAAATTAGATAAGTTTGTTTACAAAATCTATTATTCCTAGATGCCTAGATTTTCTTTGTCTTTCAGAATATAGAATTGATTTTACCGAACTAACAGCTTCGTTTATATTTTCATTTATTATTATAAAATCATACTCATCAAAGTGACTGATTTCTTTTCTAGCTTCTAACATTCTCTTAAGAAAATCTTCTTCATTCTCACTTGCCCTATTTCTTAGTCTACATTCTAATTCTTTAATAGACGGTGGTAAGATAAATATTTTAACTATATCTTCTGGTATGTGTTTTTGAATCTGCCTTGTACCTTGCCAATCGATGTCTACTAAAACATCAACTCCATTTTTAATTTTCTTTAATACTTCTTCCTTAAGAGTACCGTAATAATTTCCAAAAACCTTTGCATTTTCAATAAATTCATCATTCTTTATCATAAGAATAAATTCTTCATCATTTTTAAAAAAATAATCTACTCCTTCTACTTCATCCTTTCTTTTTTTCCTTGTGGTAACGGATACAGATAAGTTAATTCCATTAACTTCTTCTAGAATTTTCTTGCATATCGTAGTTTTACCAGCACCTGATGGGGACGAAATAACTAACACCACACCTCTTAAACTATTTTTTTTCAATTGTACTATCCTTAATTTTAAATTCTTTCCACAATTTTACATTTTTCTTATGTAATTCATAAGTACTAGAAAACCTATGTCCACCAATACCATTACTAACAAAGTACAAATATTCTGATTTCTTTATACCATTTAATGCATTTATAGCGCTTTTACCTGGATAAGAGATTGGAGTTGGCGGCAGCCCCTTAATTAAGTAAGTGTTGAAAGGATTATTTAATTTTAACATTTTTTTAGTAATTTTTGTTCCATTGATTTTCATTCCATAAGCTAATGTAACATCTGATTGAAGCCTCATTTTTTTTTTAAGTCTGTTTATAAAAACACTAGCTATCAATTGGCTATCATTAACATTACTACTTTCTTGTTGAATTATAGAAGCAAGAATAAGAATTTCATTTTTATTTTTTAATATAAAATCTTTAGGTCTGTTTTTCCAAACTTTACTTAATAATTCATCTTGAACTAGTTTCATGCGTGTTAATAAATTTTGTCTAGAATAACCCCATTTATAATTGTAAGTATCAGGCTTATATATACCTTCTTTTAAGAGTGATATTTCTCCAGATAAACCAGAAGCACTTATCATTGCTTTTCTTAAATCAATTGCAGTCCAACCGTCTATAAGAGTAAAATACCTTGTATATGTATTTCCACTTTGAAATAATTGCTGAATATCTTTAATTGATGAACCTTTAGGGATAAAATATTCACCAGCCTTTGGAATAAAGTTTTTATTATTAAATAAAGAGGCTAATCTCCATTTATAGTATTGAATTTTTATTTTTTTAAAATTAAGTTGTTTGATAATTTCTTTCTGAGAATCAGTTCGTTTTAATAAAAAAAGACTATCTTTCTCTACAATTACAATGTTACTTATTTTATTAATATACCAATATGATGATATTATTGCAGCTGTAAGAAATAAAAATATATACAGTAAAACTTTATATCTAAAATTCAATCCGAATTACCTATTATAAGACTAGCGTTTGTACCTCCAAATCCAAAAGAATTTGATAACACATTTCTTACTACTCTTTTTTTAGATTTTAATGGAACTAAATCAAATCCATATGCGCCCTCATCTGGCGTTAATAAATTATTTGTAGGAGGAACAGTTTGATTTACAATGGATAAAATAGAATATATCGCTTCTATAGCTCCTGCCGCACCTAAAAGGTGTCCAGTTGCAGACTTTGTTGAGCTAATGCTTATTTTATTAACATCATTTTCCAGAAGCCTTCTTATTGCTTTTAATTCTATCATATCTCCTAAAGGAGTGGATGTCCCGTGAGCATTAATATAATCAAGATCAGACACTGTTAATTTAGAGTCTTTCAATGCTGATTGCATAGCTCGAAAACCACCATCTCCACTTTCGGCTGGAGCAGTTATATGATAAGCATCTCCAGACATTCCATAACCTTTTATTTCAGCATAAATTTTTGCCCCTCTTGCCAAAGCATGTTCTCTTTCTTCTAAAACCAAAACACCAGATCCCTCACCCATAACAAATCCGTCTCTATGTTGATCCCATGGCCTAGAACTTTCAAGCGGACTATCATTAAATTTTGTACTTAGTGCTCTTGCTGCTGCAAAACCTGCCATGCCTATTCTACAACATGCTGCTTCAGCTCCCCCTGCAACCATCACATCAGCATCGCCATATTTTATAATTCTTGAAGCGTCACCAATCGCATGAGCTCCTGTAGAGCAGGCTGTTACAACAGAATGATTAGGTCCTTTGAAACCATACTTTATACTTACTTGACCTGACAATAAATTTATAAGAGCTGAAGGTATAAAAAAAGGACTTACTTTCCTAGGTCCTTTTGCAAGCATCAATTCAGTTGTGTTAGCTATACTTTCAAGACCACCAATTCCTGAACCAAGAATAACTCCGGATCTAGATTTTTGGACTTCATTTAATGGAACCCAACCTGAATCTTCCACTGCTTGAATAGCTGCTACTATTCCATAGGCAATAAATCTATCAATACGCTTTTGTTCTCTAGGTTCAAGCCAATCATCTAAATCTAAGCCAGCTTCAGCATCATCAGTCTTTAGAGGGATTTGACCAGCTATCTTACAAGGAATGTCTGAAACATCAAAGTTAAGTATTTTTTTTATACCTACATAACCAGATATTAAACGTTTCCAGTTTATATCAACCCCATTACCTAATGGAGTTAACATACCTAAGCCTGTAACAACAACTCGACGCATAAGAAACTCCCAGTTATAAAACTAGCAAAATACTTTATATGAAATTAACTGTTTGCAGATATAAAATCTATTGCATCTTTAACAGTTTGAATTTTTTCTGCTGCATCATCAGGTATTTCACATTCAAATTCTTCTTCAAAAGCCATAACTAATTCAACAGTATCTAAACTATCTGCACCTAAATCATCAATAAAGCTTGCGCTTTCAATTACTTTTTTTTCATCTACACCTAAGTGTTCTACGACTATTTTCGTAACGCGGATAGCTATGTCACTCATTATTATTGCCCCTTAGAATTATTTTTTATTTAAAGCTAGGATTAGATTTAAATTTTATGTTATTTATGTTTTCTCGATTAACATATTAAAGGAAATATGCCAAGCATATATTATTTTTAATTATAACTTGATATGGCCTCATAACATCGCCATGCCACCGTTTACATGTAAGGTTGTTCCAGTTATGAAACTACTTTCTTCACTCGCCAAATAAACACATGCAGCTGAAATATCTTGCGGTGAACCTAATCTGTCTACAGGAATATTTTTAATTATATTATTTTTTTGATCTTCTGTAAGTTTATCAGTCATTGGTGTTGATATAAAACCAGGTGCAACTAAGTTGCAAGTTATGCCTCTGCTGGCAACTTCAGCAGCTAAAGATTTACTTAATCCAATTAAACCAGACTTAGATGCAGAATAATTACTTTGGCCTGCGTTCCCTGTATAACCTACTATAGAGCTTATAAAAATAATTCTTCCATACCTTCTTTTCAACATCCCTCTTAAAACTTGTCTTGTCAACCTCATGCAAGCAGTAAGATTGACGTTAATAACTGTATCCCAATCTTCATCTTTCATTCGCATTAAAAGACCATCAATTGTTATCCCAGCATTATTTACAAGAATATCTATTTTGCCATGACATGCTTCAGCATCTTTGGCCATAGAAAGTATACTATCTTTATCTTGTAAATTTGAGACAACACTTTTTACATCATCCCCCAAATCTTTTACCATTTGATTAAGAACATTTTCTCTTGTACCTGACAAAATTAATTTAGCCCCTCGATCTTTCATTTGCTTAGCAATAGCTTGGCCTATACCTCCTGTAGCTCCTGTTATCAAAGCTATTTTACCTGTTAAATCAAACATTCTATTTCTCCAATAAGTTTATAATCTATAATTAAATGACTTTTAATAATTCGTCAAAATCTGATGGCTTTTCTAAATTTATAGCATTTGCATCTTTAAGCATTCTTTTAGCAATGCCAGTTAAGACTTTACCATTTCCAAGCTCTATAACTTTATCTATATTTAACTTATTAGCTAAATGCATAGTTTCTCTCCACCTAACAGTCCCCGTAACTTGATCAATTAAATTTTGCTTTAACTTAGTAATTTCTTTTTCAGGCAAAGCATTAATATTAGATATTACTGGAACAGTTGGTATATTGAAGTTTAAGTTATTTAATGCTTTCTCCATTATCATTTGAGCTGGTTGCATTAAACTACAATGAAAAGGAGCACTTACTGGAAGAACAACTGCTCTTTTTACTCCAAAATCTTTAGATATCTCTATTGCTTTATTAACTGCTAAGATATCACCACTAATTACCACTTGACCATCAGCATTATCATTTCCAATATTACAAACTCCAATTGATGATACTTGCTCAAGTATTTTTAGAGAGGTTGTTATGTCAACTCCAATAAACGCAGCCATTGCACCTTTGTTAACAGGTACAGCTTGTTGCATTGCTTCACCTCGTAACCTTAACAACTTTGCACATTCTTTTAACGAAAAAACTCCAGCTACAGTCATTGCTGTATATTCTCCAAGAGAATGACCACAAACATAACTGGCTAATTCGGGTAATTTTTTATTACTTAGCTTCGACAAAACTCTATAAACGGCTACGCCACAAGCCATTAAAGCTGGTTGGGCATTTGACGTTAAAGCTATATCTGTATCAGAACCTTCCCACATTAGTTTACTTAAATTAAAACCAATAGCTTCGTTAACTTCTTCAAAAACTTCCTTAGCTTCAGTGAAACTATCAGACATTTCTTTACCCATGCCAACTTTTTGAGAACCTTGTCCTGGAAAAACAATTAAATTCATTAAGTCTCCTTTAGATAAATTAATTTTTCTACTTTTTTAATTAAATCATTGCAAATTTTGAATAAACATTTATGTTCCAGAAATAATTTAAATACTAGCATAAAATATATTTTTTGTTTTGTGTGCTCCTTGCTAGATAATTTATTATCTGGTCAATCTGGGTTTAGCCCAAACAGCCATAAGGAGAATAAAATGGCATTATACGAAAGTGTAATAATTGGAAGACAAGATTTAACTGTAAGTCAATTAGATACCTTAATTGATGAATTTATAACAGTACTTAAGTCCCAAGAAGGCGATGTAAAAAAAAGAGAGTACTGGGGCCTTAGAAACTTAGCATACAAAATAAATAAGAATAGAAAGGGACATTATACAATGTTAAACATTGATGCCCCTGCTTCTGCAATTTCAGAATATGAAAGATTAATGGGATTACATGAAGATATAGTAAGGTTTTTAACTTTAAAAATTGATAAGATTGATGACAATCCTTCTCCAATGATGAATGGTAAAAGTGATAGACCTACATCAGAAGGATCTGAAAAAAGTTTTAAACCATTTACTGGCAATGATGTAAATTAGGAGATTTAAATGACACAATTAACAATCACAAGCCTTGCCTTAAGAAAACCATCACAAAAAAGAAGAAAATCTTGCCCATTTTCAGCTCCTAACACACCAGCTATAGATTATAAAGATTTAAAAGTTTTAACTAGATATGTGTCGGAGAGAGGGAAAATTATTCCTTCTAGAATTTCTGCTGTATCAGCAAAAAAACAAAGAGAGTTATCCAAAGCAATTAAACGAGCAAGATTTTTAGCATTAATGCCTTACGTTGTAGGTTAGAGTCTGGAGAGTAACATGAATATAATTCTATTAGAACGCATAGAGAAATTAGGACAAATAGGTGACTTGGTAACTGTTAAATCTGGCTATGCAAGAAACTTTTTACTTCCACAAGGGAAAGCAGCTTTCGCTTCAAAAGAAAATATAAAGCACTTTGAAACACAGAAGATTCAATTAGAAGGTGAAGATATTGCCAAAAAAAATGAAGCTTCTAAGTTAGCAGAAAAAATCAATGTAAAAGAAGTAATTATCATTAGGGCTGCTAGTGAAGCTGGTCAATTATATGGATCAGTGTCAGCAAAAGATATAGCACAAACAATCACTGATGCAGGATTGACAATAAATAAAAACCAAGTTGTTTTAAATAAATCACTAAAAAACTTATCTTATGAAGACATAGAAATAAAACTTCATCCAGAAGTTTCTATTAATCTTAAACTAAATATTGCTAGATCTAGCGAAGAAGCTATTGAGCAGAAAAAGTTGGGAAGAGCAATAATTAGTACAGAGACAGGTGGAGGCGACATTAGGTCAGAAAGAGCTCAAAAGGACGCAAAAAGATTTGAGACAAAAGATGATAAACCCAAAGATAAAGACCTTAAAGATATTTCAGTATCAGAAACATTAGTAGAACAGAATGATGATGTGATTTCTACTGACAACGACATCAATAATATTAAAAATTAAATAATTTTTTATTAGTTAAATTAATTTAGTATTGTTATCTTCAAAATTATTGAAAATACTTTGTGTTTGTTAGTGTTATTATGGATGAAAATATAAATAAAATTACTAATGTTGCTAATCAACTAGAAATAGATAAAGCAACATCATCCATAAATAAAATGCCTCAAAATATTGAAGCTGAACAGAACTTAATAGGCTCTATTCTTTTTGATAACAAAGTTTTAGAAGACCTTCCTACTAATTTTGCAAGTAGGCATTTTTTTGACCCTCTCCATACTAATATTTTTGAAGCTTGCATATCACTTACTGATAATGGAAGATTAGCCGATCCAATAACTCTTAAAGGTTATCTTAAAGATGAAATTTCTTTAAGAGACATTGATATAGAACAATATCTTATAGATTTAAGAGAAGGTACATTATCCCTAAGTAAAGCAAAGTTTTATGCAGACGAAATAAGAAATTGTTATGTCAGAAGATCTCTTATAAGGATTGGTGATGATTTAATAGAAAGATCGATGAATCCTTCATTAGACATACCTCCAGATACAGAGATATCAAATACCGAAGAACAATTATATAATCTTGCGGAAACTGATCAAGTAAATACTGGCCCAAAGGACTTTAAAACTGTTCTAGCCAACGCAACCAATCAAATAAATGAAGCATACCAAAGAAAAGGAAGCTTATCTGGCTTAGATACAGGATTTTCTGGACTTAACCGACAATTAGGTGGTTTAAATAACTCAGATCTTCTTGTTTTAGCAGGCCGGCCAGGTATGGGAAAAACTGCCTTAGCGACAAACATAGGTTTTAATGCTGCAAAAGCTAGTAAAAGAGAAGGTAATAAATCAATACTAATTTTTTCACTTGAAATGTCTGCTGAACAATTAGCACAAAGAATTCTTGCGGAACAATCTACTATTGACTCTCATAGATTAAGAAGTGGTGACATAAATGATAATGATTTTTCAAAACTTGTCTTAACTCAAAACGAAATACAAAGCTTACCTTTTTTTATTGATGATACCCCTGCAATTTCCGTAGGACAAATGGCCTCAAGAGCTAGAAGATTAAAAAGAACTAATGGCTTAGCGGTAATAATAATTGATTATATACAATTAATTCAAAGTTCTAAGCCTAGTGATGCACAATATAGAGTTCAAGAAGTTTCTAACATAACAAGAAGTCTTAAATCACTTGCTAAAGAATTAAATGTTCCTATTCTTGCATTATCTCAACTTAGCAGAGCTGTAGAGCAAAGAGAAGATAAGAGACCAATACTTGCAGACTTAAGAGAATCGGGTTCTATAGAACAAGATGCAGATGTTGTAATGTTTGTATACAGGGAAGAGTATTACCTAGATAAAAGTGAACCAACACAGAGAGAAAATGAAAATCAGGATGGATTTAGTGAAAGGTTCTTAAGGTGGCAAGATCGAAGAAATTTAGCTGAAGGCAAAGCTGAAATTATAATATCTAAACAAAGACACGGACCAACAGGAATTGTACAAGTGCAATTTGAAGCAAAATATACAAGATTCATGGATTTAGCCCAAGATGATAGATTACCTGAACAAAATTATTAAAACATATAATATTAATATTTATAAAGTATTCTGCTAAATGCAGGGCATTTTAAATATATCTCTAGATATAATTAAATCTAATTGGAGAAATCTAAATAACGCTTCAAACGGCAAGGCGGCCGCAGTAATTAAAGCAAACTCTTACGGTTTAGGTATGTTACAGATTGCAAAAAGTTTAATTGATGCTGGTTGCCGTTATTTTTATGTAGCAAATACAGAAGAAGCAATAATATTAAGAAAAGAAAATCCATCTAAAGAAATTTCAATTGCTATATTTGAAGGTTTTTTTGAAGGGACTGAGTTGATTTATAAAAATAATAATTTAATTCCAGTGATTAATAATTTAATTCAACTAAAAAGGTTAAAAAAGTATAACAATTTAAATAAAAAAAATGATCCCATTAAAGCTATTTTAAATATTGATACTGGGATGAATAGACTTGGATTAGAATATAGTGAAGTTGACTTTCTTTATACAAATAGATCTATCTTAGAAAATATTAAATGGGATTTTATTATGTCCCATTTAACTAACTCCAGTGATACTGAAAATAATAGTAATGTTGAACAATTAAAAAAAATAAAACTATTTTCTAAATTAATTCCAGATACAAAATTAAGCCTTGCCAACACAGGTGGTATATTACTAGGAAAAAACTATTGCTTAGACCAAACCAG
>CAJJBL010000025.1 GCA_905182395.1 alpha proteobacterium SCGC AAA536-G10
TCCATAATAAAGTTATACCCCCTTTTATTAATATTAAACTAATTTAAAAAAATTTCATAGTATTCAAATACTATAGTTTTTTTAAAAACTATTTCTTATTTCAATATTTTTAAATAAGATAAGTTTTTATTTGGGAGATTTTTTTATGAAAGAACTATGGTCATTAGAAGCAAATACAATTTCAAAATTATTTAAAAAAAAAGAAATATCTGCTGTTGAAATTTATAATGAAACAATTCAGCATATACAAAATGTGAACCCAAAAATAAATGCTGTAGTTGCAGACACTTTCGAATACGCAAAAGAAACAGCTAAAAATTTAGATGAAAAACTAAGAAAAGGACAACCTCTTGGAATTCTTGCAGGTGTTCCCGTTACAGTTAAAGTAAATACTGACCAGATTGGATTTGCTAGTACAAATGGACTTAGAATTCAAAAAGATCTAATAGCAAAAAAAGATAGTCCTGTAGTTGATAACCTAAAAAAAGCTGATGCAATTATTGTTGGAAGAACCAATACACCCGCATTTAGTATACATTGGTTCACAAGAAACAGCCTTCATGGACATACGTTAAATCCTCACAATAATCGTATTACTCCCGGAGGATCATCTGGAGGAGCCGCCGCTGCAACAGCCGCAGGGATTGGTGCAATTGGCCATGGGACAGATATAGCTGGATCAATACGATATCCTGCATACGCATGCGGAATTCACGGATTAAGACCAAGCCTAGGTAGAGTCCCGATGATAAATTACACTTCACCTGACAGACATATTGGCGGGCAAATAATGGCTGTTTCAGGACCATTAGCTCGATCAATCACTGACTTAGATCTTGGATTAAAGGCAATGAGCATGGAAAACTATGATGATCCATGGTGGTCACCTATTCCACTGTCATTAGATATGCCTATAAAAAAAGTTGCTCTTATAACTGAAATAAAAGGTTTATCTATTGATCCTATTATAAAATTAGAGCTAAAAAAAGCAGCTCTAGCGCTCGAAAAGTCGGGATGGATAATAGAAGAACCTGAAGCTCCAGATTTCCAGGAAGCAGCTAAATTTCAAGCCGCACTATGGCTTGGTGAATTCAGGAGAACAGGCGGAGAAGCTATTAAAAAAGAAAATGACCCTGATGCAAACTTTATATATGAACAAATGACGAGAAGATGTCCTAATACAAGCTTAGATAATTTCATGGATGCACTTCAAAATAGGGCTAAAATTGGAAGAGACTGGAATAATTTTTTTGATAAGTATCCTTTAATGTTATGTCCTATTACCGGCGACTTACCTTTTGAAGATCTAAAAGATCTTGAATCTCCTAAATCCTTTGATATGGTTTTTGATTCAATGTTACCTCAAATTGCACCTCCTTATCTTGGTCTTCCAGGAATGTCATTTGCAACTGGAAAAACTAATTCAAATATTCCTTTAGGCGTTCAAATGATTTCCAGAAAGTTTAGAGAAGATATCTTGTTGTCAGCTGGCTTTGATCTAGAAACTCACTATCCTAAAATAGAGCCGATAATTCCTAATTTTTAAAATCAGTTTGATGTTTTTTAAATATAGATTTTTTTAACTTTACAGATTAAATAATTCTTGAAAAATTAATTTTAATTATTCATATTTTATAAGATATGAATATATTAACAAGGATTGTTTATGTTAAAATCTAATATAAAAATAACATATGCAGAATCTTGGTTACCGTTTCATCATAGAGTATTCATATACGTTGTAGAACTATTATCTGCTAAATTAACATTAGAAAAAAGATATAAAAAATTTATCTCTTTTTCTCATAATAAAAAAGGAACTGATCTTTGGAAACATGCTCTTAACTCAATGGGCATAGAATCTCCAGCATTAGACCCTATCCCGAAAAGAAAAAAATCTAGAGGACTTATTATAGCAGCTAATCATCCTTTCGGCGTTGCTGATGGAGTTTTTCTTTCTTGGTACGCGTCAACTATAGACCCGGATTTTAAAGTAATTGCAAATGGTGTTTTACAGCAAGAACCTCTTCTTGCTGATAATATTTTACCTATTAAGTTTAGTAATAGAACGAATGCAATGCGTGAAAATGTTTACACAAGGAAATCAGCAATTGAAACTTTAAAAAATGGAGGCGTAGTCGCCATTTTCCCAGCTGGAGCCGTTGCTTGGTCTAAGAAAAAAGGCCTTCCCGTTAAAGAAGAAGCATGGAAACCAATGCTTGGCAGACTTATTAACGAATCAAATTGTGATGTAATGATAACAAAATTTGAAGGACAAAACTCCAATTTCTTTCAAATAGCGTCCAGAATAAATCAAACTATTAGACAAAGTTTATTTTTATATGAAATAAAAAAGAGCTTGGATAAGCCAATGCAATTCAGTGTTATAAAGTATTTAAACAATGAAAAAATTCCTGAACTAGATGATAAAAATCTGTCTGTTTATCTCCAAAATAAACTGAAATAAATAAATATTTTAAGAATTAAATAATTTTCCAGCTTTTTTAGTTAGTCCGGGAGGAGCAGTAGGTCTATTTAAAAATCCATCTGAGTTCTCAATTTCTAAAAACTTGTCTCCTGCTTTTATTATTTCTGAATTTGGCAATTTTTTTAAAGGAGTATACTTAGGATGATGATGATCTAAAAAAGGATTATTTCTTGCAGCGTTATAACAACACAAAAGTGTCCATCGCCTATCAGGAGAGTTATTTTTATCAGATCTATGTAAAGTATTACAATGGAAAAACAAAACATCTCCAGGTTCCATTTCACAATACACTAATTCAAGACATTTTTTTGCTTCATCTACTCTTTTCAAGTCAACTCCGACTTGGCCACTTTCAAGCAACGCATGATCAATTCTTCCTAGATTATTAGAGCCAGACAAAACCTGAAGACATCCATTTTCCTTAGTGCATTTATCAAGCGCTATCATTGCTGTTGCCATTAATGGAAATAAACAACCATTGTTATACCAGTAACCATAATCTTGATGCCATTCCCATGCCCCACCTTCAAAAGGTTCTTTTGCGGTTATTTTAGAATGATAGTGGTAGACCTCGCCTCCAAGCAAATCTTCCATAGTATCAACAATTTTTTCAGATCTTGCTGTTACTCCGTATATACTATCATCAGGATGATTCCACGCTATCATTTTAGTTACCAGACCTTCAGAATCTACCCTATCATACAAGTGATTTCTGATAGTAGGATCTTGAATAGAAGCGTTTTGTAATAACTTAGTTTCCACTTCATTGAAAAAATTTTTTACTATTACAAATCCATTTTGATGAAATTGTTGGCTTTGATTTTTATTTAATACAGTAGCCATAATTTAATGCCCTCTAAACTTATAATTTTTTATTAATTTATATTATTTATATTATTTATATTATTTATATTATGCCAGTTATAAAAACTTTTACTTACGTCTTCTTTACAATCAAAAACTTCAAAAACTTGTTCTATAAAAACTAAAAGGTCTTTACTTAATTTTCTATTATTCTTTATAGGCATTTTATTCTTTAAGAGATCCATCCATATAGTCATAGCGCTCTGAATGATTGCCATTGGTATTGGATCAACATTTAAAATTACCCCATTTTTAAAATCTTCATTTAAGGTGTTAGATAAATTGTTAAAGTCTTTTTTTAAAATAATTAACTTTTTTAAAATTATTGAAGAAGATCCATGAATACTTTCTTCTGAGTTTGGTTCTTTTTCCCACTTTCTATCTAAAAGGTCTTTTATAGGAAGAGGTATTTTTTTAATTTTTCTAGATAAACTTTCAAAATCTAAATTAATTTTATTAAGTAAATCTAAAGTGTCATCATTGCTATCTAATTTAAACTTATTACCTGATTTATAGAAATTATAAATCACATACATTCTTCTTGATCCTTCTATAAGGTTAGTCAAAGAAAGCTTAACAAAAATACCTTTTTTAGCTTTTTTAAGAATAGACCTTAACTCTGACTCTATTTGCTCTTGTTTCTTTACCATTAAAACGTCATACCCGAAGTCAAATTCATTAATTATTTTTTAAATAATTATACAAACTTATTTTCATACAATTTTGATATATTATTATACTTTCATTCTTTTCATTATTATTCATTTTTTCTTGAACCATTTCAATATTTTGTCTTGCTCCATCAATATTTAAATCTTCTGCAAGTCGCCACAATAAATATGCTTTGGAATAATTTTTTCATTTTTGAATTTAACCTATGAGTTAATAATGTATTAAATTAATTAGAGTCCATGTTGAAATTTCCTACAAGTAATTTTATTTAACTCATTTTTATGTGTTGTTTCTTTAATTCATAATATAGATTTAATATTTCTCATTATGTTAATTTTTTAGTTTAGGTGCAAGCATGAGCTTTATAAGTATATACAGTTTAAAATTAAAAAATATTATTAGTAATGTCCCAATCTCTTTAATTGCTATTTTCATGATGATTGTATCTGGTTTATGTTTTGTTTTAATGCATAGCGCTGTAAAATACTTATCTACAGAAATACATATTTTTGAGATTGCTTTTTTTAGATGCGCCTTGGTTATTTTTGTTCTAGCTCCAGTCATAATGCAACAGGGACTTAAAATATTTAAAACTCAACAACCTAAGTTACAATTTTATAGAGTTGCAACAAACTCCGTAGCTATGACATGTTTTTTTTATGGCATATCAACTACACCATTAGCACAATTAACAACTCTTGGTTTTACAGTACCTATTTTTGCAACTATTCTTGCAGTGATATTTATGAAAGAAAAAATAAGATTACGAAGAACATTAGCTTTAATTATTGGATTTACTGGAACAGTAATAGTTGCCCGACCTGACATATCAATTGAATTAGGTGCTGTGCTAATAATATTTTCTTCTTTTTTATGGTCAATATGTCTTGTTTTTATTAAAAAACTTACCAGAACTGACAGCGCTGTTACTATTTCATTATACTTCGGTATAGGAATGATCCCTGCAACATTTTTCTTAGCTTTACCATTTTTTGAAATGATCAATTTAAGACAGTTTATTATTTTAATATTCATTGCAATTACTGGAACATTAGCGCAAACAATAATGAACTCAGCATTAAAAAAAGGTGATCTAGCATTGCTTTTACCGTTTGATTTTTTAAGATTAATTTGGTCAGTTTTAATTGGCTATGCTTTATTTGCGGAAGAACCTAAAATCACCTTGTGGATAGGTGGGTTTCTTATTATTGGTTCTACTACTTATATAGCTTGGAGAGAATCAAAATTAAAAAAAATAGCTAAACCTAAAATTGCTTAATCTATGTAATGAATTTGAGCTTTATTCTTGATTATTTCTTAGAAAGATCATTTTTTGTTTGTCAGATTTATCTGGCTGAAACACATATCCATCAACATT
>CAJJBL010000026.1 GCA_905182395.1 alpha proteobacterium SCGC AAA536-G10
ATAGCAGAATCCTATGCTACAGAAGAATCTGGTCATATTGTATTAATAAACTCAAAAGAAGGACTCCATCCTATAGAAGTTGGAAAAAAAGCTATTAAAAAACTTAAATCTTTATCAATTCATATTCAAAAAGTATCTAGTTGGTATATATCAGATCCAATACCTAAAAGTGATCAACCTAAATTTTTCAATTGTATTGTTATTGGAAACACTTTTTTAAACGAAAACAAAGTTTTAGAAAAACTTTTATTAGTTGAAAAACTATTAGGAAGAATAAGAATTAATCTCAATGATTCAAGATCTATCGATCTTGATTTAATTGATTATGATGGAAAAATTTATAAAAGTAATGATTTAGTTTTACCTCACCCCAGATCTCATTTAAGAAAATTTGTTATGGAGCCTATCTCAGAAGTTAATCCTTTTTGGGTTCATCCAATCATTGGCTTGAATGCAAAACAATTATCAAATCAATTAACTAAGCAAATTATATCAATATATAAAAGTAACAAAAAAATTGATTGATTTTTCTGTATATAGTCTTTATTAAACTTAAATATCTATGGAGTATTAAATGGCAAGAGTAACAGTGGAAGATTGTATCAAAAAAGTTCCAAATAGGTTTGACTTAGTTGTAGCTGCATCTCAAAGATCAAGAGAAATATCAAATGGAATGCAAATTGAAGTTGAAAGAGATAACGACAAGAACCCTGTAGTTTCTCTTCGTGAAATTGCAGAAGATGCTGTTGATCCTGCTGCATTGCATGAAAGATTTATTAGATCAATGCAAAAAAATATTATTAAAAAAGAAGTAATATCAGAAGAAGACAGTTCAGTAGAAGACGAGTTTTCAGCCTATCTTTCTAATACTAACTCAGACAATAAATTAGAATCTGGTTTTTCTGTTAATCCAAAGAACACAGATGTAGAAACATCGTTTGATGATGTGTCAAAAGATTTAATTAGAAACGAAGACTAATTTAAATTTTTTAGTTTCATGTCTTTCTTATCTTTTGTTAAGATATAAAAATATAATTTATATCAATGAGATTCGTCAATAAAAATGAATATGTCAGCTAATAAAATTTATAAAAAAATTTTAACATATGATACTTCGGTTTCCAAAGAAGTCGTCTATAAAGCATACAATATTTCTAAAGATGCACACAGAAACCAACTTAGAGGAAGTGGTGAGCCTTATTTTACTCATCCATTAGCCGTAGCTAATGTTTTAATTGATATGAAATTAGATTCAGCAACTATTGTTACTGCATTGCTTCACGATGTTGTAGAGGATAGTGCTTATACTCTAGATGATATAAAACAAAATTTTGGAATTGAAATATCAAAGTTAGTTGATGGTGTTACAAAGTTATCTAAATTAGAAACAAGATTTGGACTTGCTCAAGCTGAAAATTTTAGAAAATTATTATTAGCTTCATCGGACGATATCAGAGTGCTATTAGTTAAACTTGCTGATAGGTTGCATAACATCAGAACTATAAATGGTATTAAAAATAACCAAAAGCGATCAAAGATTTGTTATGAAACTTTAGAAATTTTTGCTCCCTTGGCAGAACGTTTAGGAATAGTAGGAATACAAAGAGAATTAGAAGATAGATGTTTTGCTGAAATTAAACCAGAAACAAGAAACTCTATACTCAAAAGATTAGATTTTATATATTCACAAGATAAAATTAATATCCCTTTTATTACAAAAGAAATTGAATCTTTTTTTAAAAAAAATAATGTTAATTGTGAAATTACAGGACGTATTAAAAGTAGTTATTCAATATGGAAAAAAATGCAGTTTAAAAAAGCTAGTATGGATCAACTGGCTGATATAATGGCATTTCGTATTATAGTTGACGATAAACCATCATGTTATCAGGCACTTGGACTGCTTCATCAAGAATATACCGCTATTATGGGTCGTTTTAAAGATTATATCTCAGCACCTAAACGTAATGGTTATCAATCACTTCACTCAAGTTTGATAGGTCCCAAAAAAACTAGAATTGAAGTTCAAATTCGTACTTCTCTTATGAATGAATATGCCTCCAAAGGAGTTGCCGCTCACTGGATGCATAAAGGTAAAGCTAAATTTTCTGAAGGAATTAGATATAAATGGATAAGAGAACTTATTCAAATAATAGAAGAGAGCTCAGATCCTGAAGATTTTTTAGAAAATACAAAACTAGAAATGTATAATGATCAAGTTTTTTGTTTTACGCCAAAAGGTAATCTTATTATTCTTCCTAAGGGAGCAAATGCAGTTGATTTTTCATATGCAGTTCATTCAGAAATTGGCAATTCGGCTGTTGGAGCAAAAATAAATAATAAAACTAGACTTATCACAACTGAATTAAATAATGGTGATCAAGTGGAAATTTTAATTTCTGAAAATGGATTTCCTGATCCAAAATGGATTGATAGTTGTATAACTGGAAAAGCAAAAGCAGGAATAAAAAGGTTTATCAAAAATAGAGAAATTAAAGAGTTTTCTCAAATGGGAACAGCTTTATTACAAAAAGAATTTAGACAGCAGAATAAAACATTACATGAAAAAAGTCTTATCAAAGTAATGGAAGTATATGGTTTATCTGATTTAGAAGAATTATTAATACAAATAGGAAAAGGTAATATTAATTCTAGAGAAGTTTTAAGTATTTTATATCCTAATAAAAAATTAGAAACTCAAAATATTACTGCATTGAAAAAAAATAACATACAAGAAAAAATAAAAATTAAAGGCGTTATCCCAGGTATGGCTATTCATTATGCCCACTGTTGCCATCCATTACCAGGTGAAAGAATTGTAGGGATTGTTACTACCGGAAAAGGTATTACTGTTCATACAATAGATTGCTTTTCGCTAGAAAAATTTCAAGAAATGCCAGAAATGTGGCTTGAAATTACTTGGGAAAGAGAAGGAGATGCCTTTCACAAAGGAAATTTAGTTACAGTTTTAGCTAATGAGCCAGGAAGTTTAGCTGACGTTACAAAAATAATTAGTGAAAACAAAGGAAATATTTCTAATATTCAGGTAATTTCAAGAGATTTAGACTTTTATAAATTTAATATAGATCTTGAAGTAAAAAATGTTAATCATTTAAATCAGATTATAGTTGCCCTTAGATTGTCCCAATTTGTTGAAAGTATTGAAAGAGGTAAAGATTAAAATGTCAATCTTTAAAAAACAAAAATCTAAATCTTTTAAATTTTTTATTCAAAAGTTTTTATCATTTAATAATTTAAAAAGAATGGGCACATACTATTGGTTTCGTTTAAATAGAATCCCAGGTTCTACCTATTCGATTTCAGCAGGGTTTGCATGTGGATCAATGGTTTCGTTTACACCTTTACTAGGATTACATTTTCTTTTGGCTATACTATTTGCTTATTTTTTAAGAGCCAATCTTTTTGCTGCATTGATAGGAACGGCTATTGGTAATCCAATTACTTTTCCTCTTATATGGGGATTAATTTATAATATTGGTGCATTTATAATTTCTAAGCCAGATACTAATATAATAAATGAAATAAATGTTAATTTGATCCTTAATCAAACTTATGAAGTTTTGTTACCGATGTTAATTGGAGCTTCTGTTATGGCTGTGCCTATCTGGATAATTTCATACTCAATTATGTATAGCTTTGTTTCATCATATAAAAAAGCTAAAAAGAGAAAAAATAATAATACTTGAAATCAATTGAATTTATAGGGTTATGATATTGAAAAATTATATTAGATTAGGCGTAAACATAGATCACGTCGCTACTATCAGAAATGCCAGAGGTGGGTTTTTACCGGACGTATCTAGAGCTGCACAATTAGCTGAAAAAGCAGGAGCAGATTTGATTACCGTTCATATAAGAGAAGATAGGCGTCATATTAATGAAATTGATCTTCAAAATATATTAGAAGCTATAAAAATACCATTAAATTTAGAGATTGCCGCTAATGAAAAGATGGTTTCTATAGCTAAAAAATTTAAACCTCATTCTGTATGCTTTGTTCCTGAAAAAAGACAGGAAGTTACTACAGAAGGAGGTCTTGATGTTTATTCCAATATTGAGAATTTAAAGAAGATCATAAATCCTTTGTTAGATAGTGATATAAATGTAAGTTTATTTATAGACCCATATGAAAATCAATTAATAGCATCTCATAATCTTGGTGTTAAAACAATAGAGTTTCATACAGGATCATATGCTAATGCAATTAATAATAAGGATAAGTTATCGGAATTAAAAAAAATGAAAGAATGTATTTTACAAGCTCAAAAACTAAAAATTGCTTCTCATGCTGGTCATGGTTTAAACTATGAAAATGTATCTTTGATTGCGTCAATACCTAATATAGTAGAGTTAAATATAGGACATTTTTTAATTGGTGAAGCTATTTTTCATGGCTTAGATAATGTAATTATAAAAATGCGTAAGATTATTGAAGATGCTATCAAATGATTTTTGGAATTGGCACAGATATTCTGGATGCTTCAAGAATAGATGTTATTGTAAAAAAATTTAATAAAAAGTTTATTTCAAGAATTTATGGTCAAAATGAAATTAGTTTTCTTGATAAAAAGTTAAAAAATAAAAATTTATTTCTAAGCAAACGATTTGCAGCTAAGGAAGCTTTTTGGAAAGCTATGAGCCCACAAAGAGGAGATGGCTTGTTATTCAGAGAAATAGAAACTTTAAATGACAATAATGGAAAACCTTATTTATATTTTACTGGTAAAACACAAGAATATATAAAAATACAAGAAAAAATATTACAGGGTAATTTAAAATTTAATATTTCACTATCTGATGAACCTCCTTACGTAATAGCTTTTGTAGTTATTTCTCTTGCTCAAATTAAATAGGTAATGCATATATCAAAGTGTTAATTTTTATAGATTAGATCAATTTGGAGATTTTAGTATGCGTGTTGCAAAAAATAGTTTTGGAGAGTTGTTCAAAACGTTAATGGTTGCAGGTTCTATTGCTATTATTTTTAGATCTATTTTTTTTGAACCTTTTAATATCCCATCTGGTTCAATGATACCTACTTTATTGGTTGGAGACTATTTGTTTGTCTCTAAATATTCTTATGGTTACTCTAAATATAGTTTTCCATTTGGAGTGATGCCTATTAATGATCGTGTTTTTGATAATTCTCCTGAACGAGGTGACGTAATTGTTTTTAGAAAACCAGGTGATGAAACTATAGATTATATTAAACGTTTAGTTGGATTGCCTAATGACACAATTCAAGTAAAAGAAGGTATTTTGTTTATAAATGGTAAAAGTGTAAATAGGATTAAAACTAATATAGGAAAAATGAAAGATATTAACGGTAATGAAAAAATTTTAACAGAATATAAAGAAATCTTTGAAGGCAGCAACTATCATAAGATTCTAGAATATAGTGATATTGATAATTTTGATGATACTATAGAATTTAAAGTTCCTAAAGATCATTTTTTCTTTATGGGTGATAATAGAGATAATAGTAGAGATAGCAGGTCATCTGAGGTAGGTTTTGTTCCTAAAAAAAACTTAATAGGAAAAGCACAAATAATTTTCTTTTCTCATGATAATTCAGCATCTTTTTATGAATTTTGGAAATGGCACAAATCTATAAGATTTTCTAGAATAGGGGAGGCTATTAAGTAATTGCTGCTTGATCAATTTGAAAAAAAAATAAATTATAAATTTAATAACCAAAGTTTATTAATTGAAGCTTTAACTCATTCAAGTTCTTCTATCTCAAGTTCTCCAAATTATGAAAGATTAGAGTTTCTTGGTGATAGAGTTTTAGGCTTAATATTAGCTGAATATTTTTTTAAATTATTTCCTGAAGTTAATGAAGGTTGTTTAAACGATTACTATCAAAAATACGCTAATCAAGATTTTCTTGCTGAATGTGCTCAAAATCTGAATATATCAGACTTTATACAAACTCAAAAAGGAGATAATTTATATAATAATAAATCTATTTTAAGTGACGTTGTAGAATCACTAATTGGAGCAATTTATATAGATTCTAATATCAATGAATGTAGAGATTTTATAGAAAAAAAAATACTAAACATGGTTTCTAAAAGCTCATCTCCTCTCAGGCATTCTAAATCTTTACTTCAAGAACTTTGTTTAAAAAAATATAAAGAATTACCTAAATATTCGATGATTAATAAATCTGGTCCTGATCATAATCCAGTTTTCACTGTGTCGGTTAGCATTAATGAAGACAATGTTAAGTTAGGTGAAGGATCCAGTTTAAGAATTGCAGAAGAAATCGCGGCCAGCAAATTGTTGGAATTTTTAAATATTTAATTTTAATAACTATTTTAAGGTGTTTTGTTGGATAATGAATTAAAAAACAGATCTGGTTTTGTTAATATTTTAGGAATTCCTAATTCAGGAAAATCTACGTTAATAAATAAGCTAGTTGGTAAAAAAATATCAATAGTTTCTCATAAAGTTCAAACCACAAGATTTTGTGTAAAAGGGATTAGTTTATATGATATTGATAAGGAAAAAGGCATTCAATCTCAGATTATTTTTATTGATACACCAGGTATTTTTGATGCTAAAAGGAGATTAGATAAAGCCATGGTTTCTGCTGCTTGGTCAGAGCTTAAATATTGTGATAATGTAATTTTTATTCATGATGTTTCTAGAGCCAAAATTAATGATGAAACTTTGAAAATTATAGAAAAACTTATAAAAATCAAAGCTTCTGTAATCTTAGTTTTAAATAAAATTGATTTGTGTTCTAAAGATAAGCTGTTGGAAAGAACATTAAATATTGAAAAACTATTTGACTTTAAAAAAATTTTTATGATTTCAGCTAAAAATGGGAGTGGATGCAATGATTTGCTCTCTTATCTTGCAGGTATAATGCCGGTACACCCCTTTTTATATGATAAAGATACAATATCTGATTTACCTGAAGCTTTGCTCGCATCAGAAATAACAAGAGAAAAGTTATTTAATACGTTGAATCAAGAATTGCCTTATAATTTAATGGTTGAAACTGAAAAATGGTTAATAAACCCTAATAAGAGCATTAATATTGAGCAAGTTATATATGTTAATAAAGAAAGCCATAAACCTATCATACTAGGTAAAGGTGGACAGAATATTAAAAGAGTAGGTATTGCTTCACGTAAAGAATTAGAAGAGTTGTTAAATTGTAAAATCCATCTTTTTTTGTTTGTTAAATACAAAAAAAATTGGATGGAAGATCCTAGAAAATATTCTTCCATAGGCCTTGATTTCAATGCCTGATTGGGTAGATCAAGGTATTATTTTATCAGTTAGAAAATATGGTGAAAAAGGCTTAATTACTCAGATACTTACTCAAAATCACGGAAAGCATGCTGGATGGTTATCAGGTAATTCAAGCAAAAATGTAGTTTCACAAGCTCAACCTGGGAATCTTGTCTCTGTTTCATGGAAATCAAGATTAGTTGAACAGATGGGGAACTATAAAATTGAATTAATTTCTTCTGTATCAGGTAAAATATTTGATAATAAACTAAAGCTTTTAGCTTTAAGTGCAATGTGCTCATTACTAGAAAAAATTTTGCCAGAAAGACAAAAATATGAAGAAGTTTATAATGCTTCAATTGCTTTTTTAAATCTAATTCTTATAGATGATGATAGAAATATTGATTATTGGCTTGAAGGATATGTTAAATGGGAAATAGGTGTTTTAGGATCTATAGGTTTTGCCTTAAAACTAAATGAATGTGCAGTGACAGGAAGTAAAACTGATCTGTATTTTGTAAGTCCTAAAACAGGAAAAGCTGTTTCAATGCATGGAGCTGGTAAATTTGCCCCTAAATTATTAGCATTACCTTTTTTTTTAGGTGGGTTTGTTCATCTAGGTTCTAATTTTTATAATGAAATTGTTGCAGGTTTAAAAATTACTACTTATTTTTTTGAAAACAAATTATTAGCTTCTATTAATAATGAAAAAAGTAATATTATGCCTAAAGCTAGAAGTAGATTTATAGAAATGGTCGAAAAATTTTAATTTTTAAAAAAGGTTAAGTCAATGAGTGATAACGATTTAAAAGACAATAATATTATTTTAACTAGTTTTTCACAAGCTATATCAGAACGTTACTTATCTTATGCTTTGTCAACCATAACATCTAGGTCGTTGCCTGATGTTCGCGATGGCCTTAAGCCTGTTCATAGAAGAGTTTTATATGCAATGAGGCAATTAAAACTTAACTATAATCTAAGCTATAAAAAATCAGCTAGAGTAGTTGGCGATGTGATGGGTAAATTTCATCCTCATGGTGATGCTGCTATATATGATTCAATGGTAAGGATGGCTCAAGATTTTGCATTAAGATATCCACTTGTTGATGGTCAAGGAAATTTTGGAAATATCGACGGTGATAATGCTGCTGCAATGAGATACACTGAAGCAAGGATGACTAAGGCAGCAGAACTGCTTTTATTAGATATTGACCAAGATACTGTTGATTTTCGAGTTACTTATGATGATGAAGGTAAAGAACCTGAAGTTCTTCCATCAGCTTTTCCTAATTTACTAGCTAATGGTTCTCAAGGAATTGCAGTTGGTATGGCTACTTCTATTCCTCCTCATAATATTGGAGAATTATGCGATGCTATAATCCATTTAATCAAATTTCCTAATGCTTCAGACAGTACTGTAATCAATTATGTTCAAGGGCCTGATTTTCCAACAGGAGGAATTTT
>CAJJBL010000027.1 GCA_905182395.1 alpha proteobacterium SCGC AAA536-G10
TTGACAAAACAATTGACGTAATTAAAAATTTAAAAAAGTTTTAATTTAGGAAATTTAAATGCCATCTACATCAAATAAAAATGAAGCAAAATCTATTTTCGTTGCTAATGTTAAAGGAGGTGTTGGGAAGAGTACCTTAACGATAATGTTAGCAAGAGCTCTTGCTTCAGTAATGCCCCCTCAAAAAATTACAGTTATAGATACTGACTTACAGCGAACAACAACAGAATTTCTAACTCTTAGCAATCCAGAAATCAATATTGAATTCCTTCCTATAACACCAGCTTTTGAAAATACCAATATATCGCTTGTTCAACAGTTTATTAGACAAAATGAATTTAGACCAGGTCACGTTGTAATAATAGATACACCAGCAGGATCTTCTCAAAGACTCTGGAATTTAGTAGGAGAAGGTTATTCTGTATTAGTTCCAACTACATTAAGTAATGCTGATCTGGCACCTACAGAAAATTTTATAAGAAACATTGATAAAGTTAAACTAAGGTATAATAAAAATCACCCTCATTTAATAATATGCCCTAACAAAGTTCCATTTGGTCAGAAAGATTTTTCAATGATGTCAGATCGCCTTGATAATCATGATGTAGTAATTGGGCCTCCTATTAGAGATTTAGCAAGCGTTAGACATTTCTATAATGGGAAGTATGATAAATGGGATAATCAAAGCAATCAAAATGCACAAGATGATTTTAAAAAGTTTGGAGATTTTGTAACTAAATACATTATAAATGGTGAGTTAGATAAAATCTATAACAAAGAAAAATTAACTAAAAATATAATACCATTTGAAAAGGCAAATAATTAAGCTATTAATCTTTCCCCTAATTGCTTAACCCATTTTTCAGTAGGAATATATGGGAACAGTTTATCTTTATTTTTTGTAGGATCATTTTTTTTTACAATAATATTATTTACATACATATTATCATTATGACTTTTTTCATCATTTACGCTTGAAATCATATTTAATAAGTTATCCATATAATAATATACGTCATTAATAAAACTTTGTTTAATTATGTCGTAAAAATTTATATTAAAATCTTTTAAAAATGAGGAAAATATATAATGAAAGATGAAAATGAATTACTAAAACAGATAGAAAAAATTGTTTATAATTTTGCTAATTTTGAAAAACCGATAATAAAGAATAACGGAGACATATTAATTAAGAATATTACAAATATAAAATTAGAAAAAAAAGATTCCATCTTAACAAATGTTTTTAAACAAATGATAGCAAATGATATAAAAAAAAACAGGGTTTAAAATAAACCCTGTTTTGTATTTTTTGAAAATATTATACCTTTAGAGAGAACAATCTGCCAAAGGCTGCTCTGACAAAATTAATATCCCATGGTAAAAATTTTCTTTAAAAATACTAGACATCAGATCACCTCCTTTTCATTTGTTAATGTTATTATTAACATAACATTTAAAAAATGATATAAAAGATAAATTTTTAAAAATGCTTATTTTTTTAATAAAATTGCCTTATTTTAATACATGAAAGAATATGATTTATGAAAAAAAATAATTTAGAAACAAAAACTTATAAAGCTGGAGAAACTATTTATTCACATAATGATGCAGCTGAATTTATTTTTTTAATACATAGTGGAAAAGTAAGAATCGAATCTAAACATGGACTTGAATTAGGTGTACTAGAAACTGGAGAGATATTTGGTGAAGTTGGGCACATAATAGAGTCACCAAGAACTGTTTCAGCAATAGCTGTTACAAATTCATTAATTAAAGTAATTGATGAAAAAACTGTTAAAGAAAAAATGAATACTGCAGATCCAGTTTTAGCTGCGATAATAAGAGGCCTGTCTTTAAGGATAGGAGATGCTAATGCTCTTGCTGAAAAGCATTGGCTTGAATTAAGCTTATATAAATCACTAGCAAAATAAATCTTGTTATTATTTTTGGATTAAAAAAGAAATGTTTATGGCTCTAAAAAAGAAAAATTTAATTATTTATGTAGTAGCTGCATTAACTTCTGTTTTAACCTTCGTTTTCTTTATAATTGGAAATGAAGTAATAGAAGAAGTAAAAGAAGTTAAAAAAGAGAAAAATATTTATGAAATAGCAAAAGAAGAAGCTATAAAAATTGGAAGATTAGAACCTGAAATAAAGGAAAAGATCCAAGAAATCGGACCTGATGGCAAAGTTATAATCCCATCACTGACATATAGTGACATAGGTGGAATGGGTGACAATTCTAATAAAAGTTTTTGGACAAATATTTCAAATTCAAATTCTTTCATTAGCTTTGACTTAGCTTTTTCATCTTATGAAGGAGAAGATTTAGTAGATTATTTAACAGATTATGATCCAGATTTTAGGAATATTGTATATTCTGAAATTGCTAAGAGAAAATTTTCAGATTTTGAGGGCAGCAAAGGTAAAAAATTATTGCTGTATGACATAAAAGAACAATTTAACTCTTATCTTTTAAAAAAAGAATTAGATCCAATTATTTTTGGTGTACATTATAAAGTTTTAAACATTGTAGAGAGATGACTATTAAATAAACTGGTTATAATCTATGTAATTATTTTTATTTATCTTATTAGTAACCTCTGGTAATGGGTATTTTAATCCTGTAGCGCAGTTAAAAAGCACAACTTTATCATCAAGTGAAATCAAACCATCTAATAATGACTTTTCATAAGCAACTATAGTTGCTGCTCCTTCAGGACATAAAAAACATCCATCCGTAGATGCAACTCTGTCTCTAGCCTCCATTATATCTTCATCTGACACAGAGATAGCAAATCCCTTACTTTCACGAACAGCTCTAATAATAAGAAAGTCACCAACAGCAACAGGAACTCTTATTCCAGCAGCTTTTGTATAAGCATTTTCCCAAACTGGTGCATGTTCATCTCCTAAGCTCCAAGCCTTAACAATCGGTGCACAGCCATCAGCTTGAACTGCTATCATTCTTGGAAGTTTTCCTTTAATCCAGCCTAACTCCTTTAATTCAGCAAAAGCCTTCCACATCCCAATCAACCCTGTTCCACCTCCAGTGGGATAAAAAATAACGTCTGGCAACTCCCAATTGAATTGTTCGGCTAACTCAAGCCCCATCGTTTTCTTTCCTTCAATTCTGTATGGTTCCTTTAAAGTAGATATATCAAACCAACCTACCTTTTCTTTACCTTCTCCTACTATTTTTCCACAGTCATTAATTAATCCATTTACAAGAAATGTTTCTCCACCCAGCGATTGAATTTCTCTAACATTAATATCTGGAGTGTCATCTGGACAAAAAACTGTTGAACGAATTCCTGCCTTAGTTGCGTAAGCTGCCATAGCAGCACCTGCATTGCCATTTGTAGGAATTGCAAGGTGATTTAATTTAAATTGCTTTGCCATTGATACAGCTAAACACAAACCTCTTGCTTTAAAGGACCCTGTAGGCAAGCGTCCTTCATCTTTTATTAAAACTTCACCTTTATTATTTTTGTTATATTTTGTTGAATTTTCTAACTTAATTAAAGGGGTAACAATCTCGCCAAGAGTAATTCTATTTTTGGGATCGGCAACAGGCAATAAAGGAGCATACCTCCACAAACCATTTACTTTTGAATTAGATATATCATTTCTAGAAACTTCTTTTTTTAACTTTTCTAGATTATATCTTACTAATAAAGGTCTTCCAGCATCTGACAAACCATGTATTTGATTTGCTTCATATTTTTTACCTGTTATTGAACATTCTAAATGGCTTACATAATTTTGTGTCATAAATTATTCCTATCAGTTTAAAATTATATCGATATTTAATAATTCTTACCTAAAATAATATTTATCATTGCTTCAGTTATTTCTATTGAAGAAGAAGATCCTCCAAGATCTTTAGGTAATATTTTTTTTTCTGATGTTAGCTTTTCTATTGCAGACATTAATCTTTTAGAAGCACTTATCTCTCCTAAACTTTCCAACATCATCACTGAAGACCAATAAGAACCAATAGGGTTAGCAATTCCTTTACCCATTATATCAAATGCTGATCCGTGAATTGGTTCAAACATTGATGGATGTCTTTTATCAGGATCTAAATTACCTGTAGGAGCAATACCCATTGAACCAGATAAAGATGCTGCTAAGTCAGTTAATATATCAGCATGTAAATTTGATGCGACCACAGTATCTATGCTTTTAGGATCTAAAACCATACGAGTAGTCATTGCGTCAACTAACATTTTGTCTGTGGTTACATCTCTATAATCTTGAGAAACTTCTTCAAAAATTTCATCCCACATTACCATACCGTGTCTTTGAGCATTAGATTTAGTTACCAATGTTAATAATTTTCTTGGCCTAGATCTAGCTATTTCAAATGCAAATTTTTGAATTCTTTCAACACCTTTTCGTGTAAAAAGTGTTATATCCATTGAAGTGTCATGACTATAGCCTTTGTGACTTCTTCCACCAATTCCAGAATATTCACCTTCCGAATTTTCTCTTATGAAGCTCCAATCTATATCTTTTTCGCTAACATCTCTTAAAGGAGAGTTTATACCAGGAAGCAATCTGACAGGCCTTAAATTAGCATACTGATCTAGACCCTGACATATTTTAAGCCTTAATCCCCACAATGTAACATGATCAGGAATATCGGGGTCTCCTGCGGATCCAAAATAAATAGTGTCATACTCTTTTAACTGTTCAACACCTGACTCAGGCATCATTTCACCATTTTTTCTGAAATAATCACCGCCCCAGTCAAAAGTTGTAAACTCAATATTAAGATTAGGTTCTGTCTTTGAAAGTGCTTTTAACACTTCAACACCACTATTAATGACCTCTGGACCTATTCCATCGCCAGGAATTACGGCTATTTTATACACTGCATTACCTCATATATATTAGTTTAAAGTCAAACTACTTTTACTTAATCACTCTGGCAATTAAATATTTAATTTTAAAAAAATAAATATAATTTTAAAAAAACAAATATTAATAAATAGTTTTTAAAATAGTTTATTTAACAATATTAATTTATAATTAAAATTTATTTAATCTTTAAAAATGTAGATATGATTTCATTATTTCAAAAAATTATTTCCAAAATCAATTATTTTTTTATAAACTATAAATTGAGATTAATTAGTACATTAATAGTCTTTCTTCTTTTATCTCCTATTATATCTATAATTTTTGTAGCTAATGAAAACACTGCTGAATTATGGGCCCATCTTCTTGAGACTCGTTTTTCTTCATATATTTATAATACAATTATATTGATGATAGGAGTAGGAACATCATCAATAATTATAGGAGTTACACTTGCATGGCTTGTATGTAGATATGATTTTTTTATGTCTAAAGTTATTGAATGGTGTTTGTTGCTGCCTCTAGCTATGCCTGCTTATATTGTCGCTTATTGTTACACAGATTTTTTTGAATATAGCGGAACTATTCAATCAACTTTAAGGATAATATTTAATTGGAATTCAGCCAGTGATTATTATTTTCCTGAAATTAGATCATTAGGCGGTGCAATATTTGTTATGTCCTTTGTCCTCTATCCATATGTTTATTTTATATCTAAAATTGCATTTAAATCAACTCCAGTATCTTTATTTGAAATTGCAGAAATACATGGAAAAAATCTTTTTCTTTGGGTTGCCATCCCTTTAGCTCGACCAGCTATAATTGCAGGTGTATCTTTAGTCCTAATGGAGACAATCTCAGATTTTGGTACGGTGGAATTTTTTGCTGTAGAAACCATAACTCTAGGCATTTTTAATTTATGGTTAGGCATGAATAATCTTGGAGCAGCATCTCAATTGGCTTTGGTTGCGTTTACATTTATAATAATTCTTTTAGGGATAGAGCTCTCTGCAAGAAAAAAACAGAAATTCAATGATACAAAAATTAAAAGCTTTAATACAATTATTAAAAAAGTTACTCCATTGAAAAGCTTATTAATTTTTGGCATTTGTCTAATACCAATTATTTTCGGCTTTCTAATTCCTATTTCTATCCTCTTTATTAATTCGCTAAGTTATTTAGATTCTGAAAATTGGAGTAATTTAATTTCTATTGCATATAATTCATTCTTTATCTCTTCTATAGCTGCATTAGCAATGATATTAATATCAATATTCATTGCTATATCCATCAAATTTGATGGGTTCAAAGGATTTACATTTCTTTCTACTATTGCTGGAGTTGGATATGCTTTTCCTGGAACTATCCTTGCTCTGGGAACGCTTTTTTTTATTACTATTATTCAAGATAGTGTTAATAATTTTTTTAATATTTTTGGTGTAGATATAAATTTAGTTTTAATTGGATCATATACAGCTTTAATTTTTGCGTATGTTTCTAGGTTTAATGCTGTTGCTTTTGGAGCTATAAACTCTGGTATAAACAGAATTCCTCCAAATATGATTGAAGCAAGCCAAACGTTAGGGCACTCTTTTATATTTAGCATAAAAAATGTAATTCTTCCTTTACTAAGACCCTCAATTATTACTGCGGCAATTCTTTCATTTGTAGATATAATTAAAGAACTTCCTATAACTTTGCTTTTAAGACCTTTTAATTTTGAAACACTTGCTACTTTTGTATATCAATATGCTAATGACGAAATGTTAGAGAAATCTTCTATTGCCGCAATTTTAATTGTTTTAATAGGATTGGTACCTATTTTAATTATGAGTAAAGCTATTAATAAGAAATTAATTTAATTTTTTTTAAACTTGAATTACTTTATAATATTAAGCTTAATAAAATATTAAAAATTTGAGTATGTTAATGGCTGAAATACAAAAAAAGAGATACAAATTAGCGTGTCAAAAAATTTGGAATGAGGTTAAGTTTCTTAAAATTGGTGTGCGAATAACATTACCTAGGAAAATTATACTTGAAGTAATAGAAAGCTCCGAAGATCATCCTGATGTTGATGAAATATATAGAAGGGCTGTTGCTAAAGATAAGTCTATTTCTATTGCTACTGTCTATAGAACCATTAAATTATTTGAGGAAGCTAATATAATTGAAAAATTAGATATAGGTGATGGTAGAGCAAGATATGAAGAAGCAGGTGCTCATCATGAGCATTTAATTGATGTTGATACTGGAGATATAATTGAATTTCAAAATGAAGAATTAGAAGAAATGAAACGGCAAGTAGCTCTAAAAATGGGATATGAGTTAGTAGATCATAGATTAGAGTTATTTGGTAAAAAAATTATAAAGTAATTTTTAAATATTTATTTCTGGATTTAATATTTTGACAACTGTCTTTGGTAAGTTAAAATCTTCAATTTCTGGATGCATTTTTTTTAAATGCCATGATGCTTTTATTATAGCTTGTCTAGGTGACACTCCAGAACTAACCAAGCTATAATATATTTGTTTAATCTTTATATTACATGAGCAATGATATTTGATTTTATTATTCATAAATATAAACTCTTTTATTAAGTGCCTTACCAACCTACTCTATCAATAATCATTTGTGAGGCTTTTGCATTTTTAGCTAGTTCGTTTATAGGTAAATTATCTGAAATAAAATTACCCCATTGCATAATTTTACCTTCTAACTTTACTTTTGAATTTACTGGATACTCATAATTAATCTCTGAATATATTTTTTGAGCTTTTATTTGTGTTAACCACTCTATAAATTTTATAGCCTCAGTTTTATTTTTTGAAAATCTAGCAATTCCAGCACCTGATATATTTATATGTTGACCTCTATCATCCTGGTTAAAGAAAATTATTTTGGTAGCTTCTGCCCATTTTTTTTGTTCAACTTGTTTTTCATTAAATTTCATTAATCCAAAATAATAAGTATTTATAAGAATAATATCACATTCACCTGAATAAATTGCCTTAGCTTGAGCGCGATCATTTCCTTTTGGCTTTCTTGCAAAATTTGAAACAAAGCTTTTTGCCCATTTTTCAGCTTTTTTCTCTCCTAAATGAGAGACTAAAGATGATAATAATGCTCTGTTATATGGATGACTTCCCATTCTTGTACATATTTTTCCTTTAAATTTTGGATTGGCTAAGTCTTCTATTCTTTTAATTTCATTTTCATTAACTCTATCTTTAGAAATTCCAATTACTCGAGCTCTAGTTGATAAAGCGGTCCATTTTTTATTAATATCACGTAGATTTTCTGGAACATTTTTTTCTATAATACTTGAGTTTAAATTTTGCAAAAGTTTCATATTTGCTAACTCAGAAAGTCGAGATATATCAACCGTTAAAATAACATCAGCTGGAGAGTTTTTCCCTTCTGATTTTAATCTTTGAGCAAGACCTTTTTTAGAATGAAGTATATTAAATTTAACTCCAAATTCTTTTTCATAAGCTTTAGTAAAAGGCTCTAATAAAACAGGTTTTCTATATGAATAAATGTTTAATTCTACTGAAGCAGATTCTTGAATAAATAAGAATACTAAAAATAAATTAACTACAAATAATTTTATAATATGCATCGCATTTCCTTTGTTATTGTTAATGATAATCATTATCATTAACAATAACAATGTCAATTACTTTTTAAAATCCTCCAATAAAAATACCTGCAGCAAGAACTAAAGCACCCCCAAAAACAACTTGAAAAATTGCTCTTGAAAATTTAATTTCCATATATTTTTTTTGTATCCAAGCTATTGCCCATAATTCAATTAAAACAAAAAACATGGCAATTATGGTTGCAGTATAAAAATCTGATATTAAATAGGGTAAAGCATGACCTAGCCCCCCCAATGTAGTCATTACTCCAGAAGCAACTCCTCTTTTAATCGGAGAACCTCTACCTGATATAATTCCATCATCATGAGCAGCTTCTGTAAATCCCATTGAAATACCTGCTCCAATTGAAGCTGCCAAACCAACTAATAAAGTAGTATGACTGTCTTTAGTTGCAAAAGCAGTTGCAAAAATAGGAGCTAAAGTTGATACAGAACCATCCATTAATCCAGCTAACCCAGGTTGAACCCAGGTTAAAATAAATTGTTTTTTAGCTTTTTTTAACTCATCAATCGCAAGAGAAGATTTCTCAATAATGGATGCCTTCAATAAGGCTTTATCACTATGCTTACTTTCTATTTCGGCTAAATCTCCAAGAAGTTTTCGAATATCAGGGTCAGCTGTTTTTTGTGCAGTTTTGAAATAAAAATTGGCAGCATCTTTTTCCATTTTAACAATTTCTTGTCTAACTTTATCTAACGTTAAATTTTCAATAAGCCAAATAGGGCGACGAGTATAAAAACCTTGAACATGCTCTCTTTTAATTAAAGGAATATTATTGCCAAATTTATTTTTAAATAAATCTATTAATTGTCTTCTATGGACGTTTTCTTCATCTGACATTTCTTGAAACATTGAAGCCGTTTCAGGAAAATCTTTAATAAATAATGATGCATAATATTGATAAATTCTAGCGTCTTCTTCTTCAGAAGAAATAGCAAGCGCAAGAATTTCTTTGTCAGATAAATTGTAATAATGTTTTTTATTAATAGAGAACTTAAACAATATAACCTCAGATATAACCTATAGATATAGTATAAAAAAATTGCTATATAAATACTACCATATAAAATATTCAAATATTTAATTTTCATTTTTTAAAATTATATAATTAAAATAATAAAGGGGAAAAAAATGTCCGATTCAACATTTCTAGTAGCTACAATGCCAGGGGACGGGATTGGGAAAGATATAATTAAATCTGCAACCTCTATTGTTGACCTCTCATCTGAAATTGTTGGTGGATACAAATGCAATTGGCAAATGATTAAAGCAGGAGCCGAATACTTTGCATTAAATGGTATTGACGTTGAACCAGGAGGAGAAGATAAAGCTGATAAGGCTGATAGTATTTTTCTAGGTGCCATTGGACTACCAACAATAAGGCATAAAGACGGAACTGAAATTTGCCCTCACTTAAGGTTTAGAGAGATATTTGGTCTTTATGCAGGAGTAAGACCAGTAAAAGCTTACCCAAACATTACAAATAGACTTAGTAATAATCTTGCAAGTAAAATTGATTTAGTAATTTTAAGAGAATCTACTGAAGGTTTATTCTATTCTGCAGCTGTTCATAACAGATGTCCTGTAGACAATGATAATGAAGTTCAAGACATAATGCGTATAACAAGAAAAACCACAGAGAAATTGCATGATTTTGCATTTAAATTAGCTAGACAAAGAAAATCTAAAGGTAAAATAGGAAAAGTGACATGTGTTGATAAAGCTAATGTCTTTCGTTCTCAAGCCTTTTTTAGAAAAATTTTTGATGAAAGAAAAGTAAATTTTCATGATATAAATTCTGACCATTGCTATGTAGATGCCATGGCTTTAAACCTTATAAGAAATCCATGGGAATACGATATTTTAGTTATGGAAAATATGTTTGGAGACATACTATCTGATCTTGGAGGAGGACTCGTCGGTGGGATGGGAATGGCTTCATGTGCAGAAATTGGAGATAATCATGGCTTATTCCAACCTGCACACGGAAGTGCACCAGATATAATGGGTCAGGACAAAGCTAATCCATTAGCAACTATATTAAGTGCAGCTTTAATGTTAGATTATCTTTCAGAAAAAAATAAATGCCCGTCTGCAGCCAAAGGTGCAAAATTAATAGAAACAGCTATTGAAGTTGGATTCGAACAAAATAAAATACGTCCTATGGAATTTGGTGGTGATATGGGAACGGAAGCTGTAAGCAATGAATTAATGTTACTTTTAAAAGATAAATTAGTTCAAAATAAAGTTCTATAAAATTAAGGAGATAATATATAATTATGTTTGTTATAACTGTAAAATTTACGACACATGAAAAAGATACTAAAAAATTCAAAGCTAGAATTATACAACAGGCAAAAGATTCTCTGAAATTAGAAAAAGATTGCCATGTATTTGATGTATGTCATGATCCTAATAATAATAATGTAGTTTTTTTATATGAAATTTATGCTGATAAAGCTGCCTTTGACATTCATTTAAATAGCAAACATTATCTATCCTTCAATGAAGAAGTTACCCCTTGGGTTTCTGAAAAACTAGTTTCTCAACTTCATAAACAAAAGATTTAATAATGATATTAGGAATTATAGGAGATGATTTTACAGGATCATCTGATATTGCAAATAATCTCAAAAAGTCTGGGATGCAAGTTTCCATGTATGCAGGAGTACCGGCATTATCACCTAACGAAGCAAAAGAACAATCTACAGAAGCAGCAGTTATCGCTTTAAAAACAAGAACAGTACCAATCAAAATTGCTATTAATGAGAGCTTAAAAGCGTTAAAATGGCTTAAGGATGCTGGATGCAAACAGTTTATATTTAAATATTGTTCAACTTTCGACTCTACAAAAGAGGGTAATATTGGTCCTGTTATAGACGCTATAATGGAAGAATTAAATACAGACTTTACTATAGCTTGCCCATCATTTCCTGATGCTGGAAGAACAGTTTATTATGGACATATGTTTGTTAACGGAAAACCTCTTAATGAATCTGGCATGGAAACTCATCCTCTTACCCCAATGACAGATCACAATTTAGTAAGATGGCTAAATTATCAGACCGTTAATAAAGTTGGGCTTATAGATTTTCAAACAATTTCTAAAGGTTCAGATACAATTAAACAAAAAATAACTTCTTTAAAACAAGAAGGTTATAAATACGCTCTTGTTGACACAGTGACAAATGATGACTTTGATATCATATGTAATGGAATAAAAGATTTACCATTTTTAACTGGAGGTTCAGGAATTGCGCTCAGTCTTCCAAAAATATATAAAAGTAAAGGATTGTTATCTGCTAATGATTTTAACCTTCCCCAGAATAATAGTAACTCTGTCATTTTGTCTGGCTCATGTTCTAATGCAACATTAGAACAAATTGATATTTATAAAGAAAACAATCCATCTTTTTATATTTCTCCAGATGAAGCTATGAATAACAGTAATTTAATCGAAGAAGTTTTCTTATGGATTAAAAAAAATGAATCCTTATCCCCTTTAATTTACTCATCTTCTAATCATAAGAATGTGGTTGAAAAACAAAAACAATATGGACTAGAAATTTTAGCTAATAAAATAGAACTTTTTTTTGAAAAATTAACTAACAAACTAGTTAAAGATAATTTTGGAAAATTTATTTCTGCAGGAGGAGAAACATCTGGATCTATAATAAAAGGTCTAGGCGTTGAAGAGTTAAAAATAGGTAAAGAAATTTCTCCAGGGGTCCCTGCCTTGTGGTCTCCAAGCTCTGAAGGAGGAAAACCAATTTCTATAACTCTTAAGTCTGGAAATTTTGGACAAAAAGATTTTTTTTCTAGAGCCTTAACTGCTTTATCAAATTAGTAAAATTTATTTATATTTTTGAAAACTTTTTAAGAGCTTCTATGAATGTCAAACCCTTTTCCATCTCAATCATTGCCTGCTTATCATCTGCTGAAAATTTTTCAGCCGCCAATGTTATCTGCTCAGCTTTTTCAGCAGGCAAACACAAAACACCGGTTCCATCAGCAACTATAATATCACCTTTTCTTACTCTAACTCCTGCACATACAATTGGTTCATTGATAGACAAAACTTTAATTCTAGTTTTTCCTGGAGTTGGAACCATATGTTTAGAAAAAGAAGGAAACGAAAATTCTACTATTTCTTCTCTATCCCGAATTCCTCCATCAACAACAAGACCTCCAATTCCTTTTAGCTTTGCTGAATATGAAGCCATTCCACCCCAAGTTGAAACTGGAGCTCCATTATTAGAAACAACTATAACATCACCAGGATTTGCAGCATCAATCATATGCCCAACTTTAAAGTCATCTGATGAAAAACTTCCAAAAGGTCCGGTTATTTCCTGAACTGTAACCGCTCTTCCTACAACACACATTCCTAAACCTGCAGGATGAAGGTTATTCATTATTCCATTAAAACCAATATCATCCAATGCATTAGCTAGAGTTGGAGTAGCTATTGCCCTTAATCTTTCTAAAATGTTATCTTCAACAAATGTCATTATTATTTCCTCTAAAAAACTATTTAAACTTTATGTTATGAATTACAATCTTACAATATAGAATAATAATTAAATTAGATTTTATATTGACGTTTATTATTTATAATTTAACTTGTGAATAAATATTTAATTTCATAAATGAAGAAGTAAAACATAATGTCTAAATATAATTTTCCGTCTATTATAGAAACAAATGAACTTTCTAATCTAAGATTAGAAGTTAGAAATTTTATAATGAAATCAATAAATGATGGAGATTTTTCTCCAACAGCTGATGCTTGGGTTTTCTCGGCAAACCCTGATTTTAGTAAAAAAATTGGAACAATGGGTTGGTTAGGAATGTCATTCCCTAAAAAATATGGTGGCCATGAACGAACAGCTCTTGAGAGATATGTTGTAACAGAAGAACTTTTAGCATCAGGTGCTCCAGTTGCAGCTCATTGGATTGCAGATCGACAAAGTGGCAGCCAGATATTAAGATTTGGAACAGAAGAACAAAAAAATTTAATAATACCTAAAATAACATCTGGAGAATGTTTTTTTGCAATCGGAATGAGTGAACCTGACTCAGGATCAGATTTAGCATCTGTGAAGACAAAAGCAACAAAAACTAATGATGGATGGAAACTTGATGGAAGAAAAATTTGGTCTACTGGCGCTCATATTGCTCATTATATGATAGTGTTAGCAAGAACAAGCCCTGCTTCTAAAGAAAATAGACATGAAGGATTATCTCAATTTCTTGTTGACTTATCTCTTCCTAATATCAAAGTAAAAGGTATTGAAGATATGACTGGGCAAAAGCATTTCAATGAAACTTTATTTGATAATGTAATCCTCTCTAAAGAATCCTTGCTTGGTGAAGAAGGTAAAGGATGGTCTCAAGTGGTTGGAGAGCTTGCTCTTGAACGATCTGGCCCAGAGAGATTTTTATCTCACTTCACTTTACTAGAAAAATTTATTAGTGAGTTTCGCACCTCATTGCTAAAATCTGGTTCTAGCTTAGTGGGAAAACTTATATCAGAATTACAGACTTTAAGAAGAATGAGTTTTTCAGTTGCTTCAATGTTACAAAATGGAGATTCACCTGAAACACAAGCTGCATTTGTAAAAGAATTAGGTAATAGATTTGAAAAAATGATGATTGAATCATTACGAGAAATATCAAATATTATTCCACTATATGAATGGCCAACCTCATTACAAAACTTATTTGAAGATGCCACTTTAAGAATCCCATCAAATTCATTAAGAGGTGGCACAACTGAAATAATGAAAGGTATAATAGCCAGACAATTAGGTCTAAGATGAATAACGAAATAGATATTATTTTAGAAACTACAACAAAAATTTTTAGCAAACACATAACGCATAATTTGCGACAAAATATTAATGATAACAACACATCTTTAATCAATCTTTGGAAAGATATTGAGGAACAAGGTTTAACTAAAATTATTGTCAAAGAACAATTTGAAGGATCTAGTTTACCTTTTAATTCTATACTTCCTGTTATTCAAATATCAACAATGATGGGCGTTCCTCTTCCTTTTACAGAAACCATTATATGTAACTATTTGTTCTCAGAATTAAATATATCTCCACCTAACGGTATGATTACATTTTCTGTTGAAACAAAAAATATTAAAATTTCAAATAACAAAGTATCAGGTGATTTATTATCTATTCCATATCTAAATTTAACTGATCAAGTTATTTTTATTACAGATATTGATAAAGAAAAGCATTTAGTTTTTATTAAAAATAAAAATGGGAAAATGGAAGCAACAAAGAATTTTCTATCGGAGCCAAGATATAACCTAACTATTCAAGATTGTGAAATTATAA
>CAJJBL010000028.1 GCA_905182395.1 alpha proteobacterium SCGC AAA536-G10
CACAGATGTTCCACTTGGAACTTGTCCAACACATTTAAGCTTGGCTGCTTTTGCTTCTTTTGGAATTAGTTTTGGGTCAATTTGTACGATTGCTATATCAACTCTAGGGTCAACGTAGATTTGTTTAACTGGATGAAATCCATAGTTCTTAAAAGCAACTCTTACTTTAGATTTTGACCTACCTGTAACATGAGCATTTGTAAGTATTAATCCTTTTTCCTTATCTACAAGAAACCCACTACCTTTTCTTAATCCAGCAGTTTTATCTTCTCTAAATGGTTTATCAATAGATGTTCTAAACTTGACCGTATATAAATTAGCATCACTAAGAACATCTTCAGATGCATAACTAACTTTTGAAATAGTAATTAATAGCATTAAAATTATTAATAATTTGTTCATTGATATTTATCCAATAATTATTTAATTTTTTATTTTGAGTTTTTTAATTTTCTAATTGCGTAAGCAACATCCTCATCTTGAATATTTACAGCTTTTCTTTCTAACCTTAATTGATGAGCTTTTTCTAAAACATTAGCATGTGTAAAGCCAACAGGTGGTTCAAATTTATAGCTGGCTAACTCTACAAGCAACCCTAAAGGTTCTCTAAAATAAATTGAGTCCATAAACCCTCTATCTTTTATACCTGTATTAGAGAATCCATTTTCATTTAAATTTTTTTCTGCTATACGAATTGTACTCTGGCTTACCCAAAAAGCTATGTGATGAACACTTCCATATTTATTATCTAATATACTTTTTTCTGGAATATGTTTTTCATTTGTGAATACAGTTACTGTCGTTCCATCTCCACAATCAAAATATAAATGGTTAGTGTTTAAATCATCAAGATTTGGCTGTTCAAATATAAATCTCATACCAAGTATATTTTGCCAAAAATTAATAGAAGTTTCTTTATTTGCTCCATTTAAAGTTATGTGGTGTATTCCTTGTACTTGCATTAAACTTGTCAAAACTTATTTCCTACTCATTTACATTCTATTTCTATCTCTCCATTGAGAGTATTTATTGTATGGTGTATTATTATGGTATGTCACGAAGAGCTTGTGCTTTAGCTGTGAGAAGCGGACTAGATGAACTTAACTCTTCTCAACCGTAAAAATAATATTTTAATAAATTGAATTTGGTTAATTTAACTAAATATATTCATACATAAAATGACTTCTTTCAGAAGTATGTTCTCTTACATGAGTGCTCCATCTTCCTTTTTCAACTGCAATAGACCATTCAGAGCTTTTCACAACATCAGGGTTGTCTATTTCATACATAGCTATAAATTGTTGATTTGAAGAATCCATTTCCTTTGTTTCGCCTGCAATTGAGAAAGCAAAAGGCATTCCTTTTGCTCTTGTAACTTTATTAACTCCTGGGACCTCTAATAAATAAGGAATATGTTCAACGTCATAAACTTCGTTGAAAAGGTCTTCAAATTCTTTTTTAACATTCATAGACGCAATAAAAATATACTTAGACTTTGACAAAACAATCTCCTTTAAATTAGATTTTTAGTATTGATTAAAAATATTTTTTCTTGTTTATTCATTTTTTTAATAAAAATCTCTCTTTTAGTTGCATCACTTCTATTTTTAAAAAATTCCTTATACATTAACTTTATTGGTAATCGTCCTCTAAGGTATTTTGCTCCGTTACCAGATTGATGTTTACTTAACCTATTTTCTAAATTTTTAGCTATACCAGTATAAATGGAATTATCTTTGCATTCCAACATATAGACTACCCAGTTCATTATTATTTTATTCTACTTTTTGCTTGTAATATTAATAAAAACATCTTCAAGGCTAGCATCTTTTGTAGATAAATCAATAATATCTATATCAGTTTCATAAATTATTTTAATAATTTTTTTCATAGAGATTTTGTCTGGTTTGAAATTAATTTGTAACTCATTGGAATCAAATTTTATTGTTCCAATTTTTTTTAGAGCTTGTTCAGATTTTTTATCAATATTATTTTTAAATTTAATATAAATTATTTTTTCATTTAATTTTCTTAAAAGAGATTTTTTAGATTCATTAGCAACAATTTTGCCATGGTTTATTATTGCTATATGATCACAAAGATTTTCAGCTTCTTCAAGATAATGCGTCGTTAAAATTATTGTAACGCCAAGTTTATTTAATTCTTTAAAATGGCTCCATAATTTCTGCCTTAACTCTACATCAACTCCAGCTGTGGGCTCATCTAATATTAATATAGGAGGTGTATGAACCATTGCTTTTGCCACTAATAGCCTTCTTCTCATTCCACCTGATAGTTTTCTACTATAAGATTGAGCTTTATCACTTAAATCCATTAACCTTAAAAGCTCATCTGTTTTTCGTGCTATTTTAGGAACATTAAACATACCGGAATGTAGGTTTAATAATTCATTAGGAGTAAAGAACGCATCAATATTTAATTCTTGTGGAACAACGCCAACAGCTAATTTTGATTGTTTTCTTTTTTTGTCTATATCTATGCCCCATATTAAGACATTTCCAGAAGTTTTGAAAACAGTGCCTGATATTATATTAATCAAAGTTGATTTTCCTGCACCATTTGGACCTAAAAGCCCAAAGATACTTCCTACTTTAACTGTCAAACATATGTTATCTAATGCAATATCATTATCTTCATTATTATAAATTTTACTTAGATTATTAATCTCTAAAGCTAAATTATTTTTAGGTGGTTCCCAATAATTTGACGACATTGTTTTTCTCTAATTATAAGTGTTAAAAATAGAAATGAAGTTGCTGAATTCATATTAGTATTTATATTTTCAGTTAATGACAAATTTTGTTAATAACATATAATATAACTTAAACATTTATAGAACTAATTTTCTAATACAGGAAATTAAATTTTTATATAAGTAACATAGCAAATAAAGTAAAATAAATTTTTTTATTAAACATTCTTAAACTAAATAAGTTGAAATTAACCTAAATGGAATTAGATCAAGAAAAAAATGATGACAGGCGTATTTTTAAACCTGGAGATCCTAAAAATTTAGTTTTAATAGATGGATCTGGTTACATATTTAGGGCGTTCTATGGTTTGCCTCCAATGACTAACAAAGATGGAGTTCCTGTAAATGCCGTCTTTGGTTTCACTAGTATGGTAATGAAATTAATAGATGATTTAAAGCCAAAATATGCTGCTGTAGTTTTTGACGTTTCAAGAAAGACTTTTAGAAATGATCTTTATGAACATTATAAAGCAAATAGATCTGCTCCGCCTGAAGAATTAATTCCTCAGTTCTCAATAATAAGAGAAGCTACAATTGCAATTGGATTGCCTGTATTAGAGAAAGAAGACTTTGAGGCTGATGATTTAATCGCAACTTACTCAAGATTGGCTTCTATTTCTAATAAAAAAGTTATTATTGTATCAAGCGATAAAGATCTAATGCAATTAGTGGATGATAAGACTGTTCTATTAGATCCTATGAAACAAGTTTGGATTGATGATAAAAAAGTTTTTGAAAAATTTGGTGTCTTCCCCAATAAAGTAATTGATGTTCAATCGTTAGCTGGTGACAGTAGCGATAATGTTCCTGGAGTTCCAGGTATTGGTATAAAGACTGCTGCAGAATTAATAAATGAATATGGAGATTTAGATCAATTGTTAATAAGAGCAGTTGAAATTAAGCAAAATAAGAGGAGAGAAAATCTTATTGAGTTTGCTAATCAGGCTCGATTGTCACGTGATTTAGTAACTCTAAAAAAAGACGTCCCAATTACAATTTCAATAGATGAATTAGAAATTAATCCAGTTTTAGATTTAAAAAAAATAAAGCCTTTTCTTGAATTACATGGCTTTAAGAGGTTATTACAAAAGTTAGATAATAATGAAAGTAATAAAGTTAAACAAACAAATAATATTCAAGAAGTAGATATTAACACAAATTATAAAAGCAACTTTAAAAATATTGAAAAAAACTATGAATTGATCACTGATTTAAAACAATTATCTAGCTTCTTAGATAAATGTTATGAAGCATCAATTATAGCAGTTGATTGTGAAACAAATTCATTAGACGCAAAAGTAGCAACGTTGGTTGGCATTTCATTATCCTATGATATTGGAAAGGCGTGTTATATTCCGTTACGGCATGGATCAAACTTAACAAATGATCAATCTGATTTTATTTTAGATAACAAAGAGACTTTTTATCAAATCCCTTTTGATGAGGTAATTAAAAAAATTAAACCTATATTAGAAGACAAGTCTATTTTAAAAGTTGGACATAATATTAAATATGATTCTTTGGTGTTTAATCAAAACAAAAATGGAAATATCCATTTAAATCCTATTGGTGATACAATGTGTCTTTCTTACGTTGTTGATCCAGGTAGGGTTCTAAATCATAAACTTGATAGTATTGCTTTAAGAGAATTAGATTATGAAACAATAAAATTTGAAGATATTTGTGGTAAAGGCAAAACTCAAGTCAAATTTAATCAAATTTCTCCTAATGACGCTCTTAATTATGCCGCAGAAGATGCCGACGTTACTCTTGAGTTATATAAGGTGCTTTTATCAAGAGTAATTAATGATAAAATTTTTACTGTTTATAAACGATTAGAAAATCCATTGATACATGTATTGATGGATATGGAAAACATAGGGATTTTAGTTAATCCTAAAAAATTAAATGAAATATCACATAATTTATCTATAGGAATAAATAATTTAGAAAATAGAATATTTGATTTAACTGGAAATAAGTTCAACATAGGTTCACCAAAACAATTAGGTGAAGTTTTATTTGATAATATGAAAATAAAAGGAGCTAAGCGTTCCAAGAATGGCTCTTGGCAAACGAGTGTTGATGTTCTACGGGCTATTTCTGATAATGGTTATGAGATCGCTGATCTAATTTTAGAATGGAGACATTTTTCTAAACTGAAAAGTACATATTCAGATGCTTTGGTAAATCAAATTAATCTAGAGACAAATAGAGTTCATACAAGTTATTCTATGGTAGGAGCAAGTACTGGACGACTGTCATCTTCTGACCCTAATTTACAAAACATTCCAATACGTACAGATGAAGGTAAATTAATTAGAACCGCTTTTGAAAGTAAAGAAGGTTTTAGTTTGGTCTCTATGGATTATTCGCAAATTGAATTAAGGTTAATAGCTCATATTTCAGACGAAAAAACAATGTTAGAAGCCTTTGATAGAGGTGTTGATATTCATGCAGATACAGCTTCAAAAGTTTTTAATATACCACTTCAGCAAATGACATCTGACATCAGAAGAAAAGCCAAAGCTATTAACTTTGGAATTATTTATGGTATTTCGCCGTTTGGTTTGTCAAAACAATTAAAATGTTCTCCTAACGAGGCAAAAGAATTTATAAATTCTTATTTTATAAGGTTCCCAAGAATTAGAGATTATATGGAAGATATAAAAAATCAGCTTCAAGAAAAAGGTTATGTAGAAACATTATTAAAAAGACGAATTTATATAAACGGAAGTGATGCTAAAAATCTAAATTTAAGAGCTTTTGCTGAACGTCAAGCCATTAATGCTCCTATTCAAGGAACTGCTGCTGATATAATTAAAAATGCAATGATTTTAATACATCGAGAGTTAAAAAATATTAAAAATGATGTGTCAATGTTGATGCAAGTCCATGATGAATTAGTTTTTGAAATAAATAAAAATAAACTTCAAGAAGTTCAAAATATTATTTTGCCTATTATGGAAAAAGCAAATTTACCAATGGTGCCTCTTAATGTAAAATTGAAAGTAGATGTAGGAATAGGAAATAATTGGGCAGAAGCACATTAGTCTTAATGTTGCTAAACAAAAAATAGACTAAATTAACCTTGAATAAACCTTAATTATGAATTCAAATAATATGTTAATAAATATTTTTAAATAATTATTTAAAGGATGTGTCAT
>CAJJBL010000029.1 GCA_905182395.1 alpha proteobacterium SCGC AAA536-G10
TCTTTTCAGCCAGCTATTTTTATTAATCCAATAATCATGAGTTTATTATTTGGAATGATAGTTTGTTTATTATTTACAATTATACCTATATCTAGAACTTATAAAATTAAACCTATCCAACTTATTAGAATGTCATCCAATCATTCTTTAAATAATTTTTCTAAAAAAATTAAAGTATTAATCTTAATTCTTATTTTATCATTATGTTTATTAATATTAAAGTTAACGGGTGATTTAAAGACATCCTTTTATATGTTCACAGTTATTTTCTTTTCTTTTATAATTTTAATTTCTTCCACTCATTTATTATTTATTTTACTCAAAAAAATTAATTTTAAAGTTGGTTCAATTATAGAGTTATCAAGAAAATCTTTAATACGGCCAGGGTCTTTTTCTAAATCTATTGTAATGTCATTTAGCATAGGGTTGTCTCTTTTAATTACACTAAATATAATTGAAGAAAGTTTAAATTATAAAATTACTAATACTATTAACCAGCAAGCTCCTAATTATTTTTTAATTGATATTCAACCAAATCAAATTGATAAAGTTAAAAAAATAACTTCAGATATCATCGATTTAAAGAGTTTGAATTCTCAACCGATGTTAAGAGGAAGAATTATAGAAATTAAAGGAATTAAAGTTGATAAACTCATAGTCAATAAAGAAGTTCAATGGGTTTTAAAAAGTGACAGAGCTTTTTCATGGTCTAATCAAATTCCCCCAAATGTTAATTTAATTTCTGGAAAATGGTGGCCTCAAGATTATGATGGTCCTATTCTTATTTCGATTGGTGATAAAATCGCAAATGGATTAAATTTAAAAATAGGTGATGTTATTAAATTCAATGTTTTAGGTAAAAATTTTGAAGCTAAAATTTTTAATACAAGAGAAATTTTATGGCAAAACATGGGTATTAATTTTGTTTTTATCTTAAGTAAAAATAATATTGAAAGAGCACCCCATACATGGATTGCTACTTTAACGAATAAAAATAAGAAGGGCATAAATACTATATTAGAAAAGATTGTGGAGAACTTTGCTAATATTTCTTATATATCTGTTAATGAGTCATTCCAAGCTATCAAATCCTTATTAAATTTATTAATTGTAATTATAAATTCTATAGCTTTTTTAACATTGTTTTCTGGAATTATTGTTTTATTAGGAATTTTAAATGTCAGCAAAAAAGATAAACTTTTTGAAGTTGCAATTTTTAAAATATTAGGAGCGAGTCCAAAAAAAATTATTTTTTTATGGTTACAAGAATATTTTATTATAGGAATTATGACTTCATTAATTTCCTTTGTAATAGGAACTTCTGTTAGTTATTTGTTATTAAAGTATGTTTTTCAAATTGAATTTTACTTTAATTTTTTAACTATATCATTATTGTCTTTATTTGTGCCGGCAATTATTATTATAATAAGTTTTTTAAAAATGTTTACAATAATGTATTTAAAACCTCTTAAAATCATAAGAATAAATAATCATTAGTATATATAGAAAAACATTTTAAATATTTAGTAAGTTAGTATTTTTTAAAATTAAATATCTTGTTTTATTTCAAGATCTTTTGAAACTCTAAATTGACAAGTTAGCCTATATCCTAATTTTATCTTCTCTTTTAAAATTTTTATTTCTTTCCAATTAGGTTCATCTATATTTTTAGCACCAGAAATAATTATTGAAGCACATGTTCCGCATGTTCCCATTCCACATTTATATTTTAAATGTGGAAAGGGAAATTTTTTAATGCCTGCTTGAACTACTAGATTTACGTTTTTTTCAACATGTTGTTCAAAGCATTTTTCGTCCTTATGAATTTTAACAATAGGCATACTATAACTCTAGGCGGCATTTTCCAACTCTTCTAATGCCACATCATTTTTAACATAATCATTAAAAAGAGCAGTAGTATATAAGAATCTCATTTCTGCCCCAATTTCACAAATTTTAAGACATCTTTTTTGAAGATCCAAGGTATTAGCGTGTTCTAAAACAATTTGAAACCCTCTTTCTCCATGAATTTCATCTGAAACAATATGTAAATCAAAAAACTCTACTTCTTCATCTGTAAAACCATATTTTTCTCTCAAAACAGGTGTTTGTTTTCTGTATATTGATGGAACTTGTGACTCAAGGCCTACTACAAGGCCAGCTACAGCTACAATAGGATTTTCTCTCATGGCTATTGTATAACACCATGCTTGTAATCCTCTAGTTGTAGCTGACATATTATCAGGGTTTTTAATTCTTTCTTTAGTAGTTCCACATGATTCTGCAAATCTAATTAAGAGATCTGTGTGTCTGTCTCCACCAATTTCTTCTTCATACATGTTTTGAAGTAAAAAATCTTTTGCATCTGTGAGTTCATCCGGCATATTTGCATATACATATCCAAGATAATCTGCAAACGGTCCTACATAATGATAATGATTTTCAGCCCATCGAGCGAAATGTTTCTTCTCTAATTTACCTGAAGCCCAAGCTTTACTGAATGGTGCTTGATTGGCACTTTTTCCTTTAATAGCATCTTCTAAGGCAGTTCTAAAAACATCTTTGTTCATTAATTTTTTCATTATTATCCCCCATAAAAAATTAAAAAATTAAAATATTATTTTATTTAAACATCTTTTTGAAATAAAATATATTATTATTACTATTTTGAGTATGTAAATCTTATGTATATTATTTTTGGAAGTAAAAAAAACGTTTACAAGTCTATTCCTGTTGATGGAATAGATATTATTGAGATGTACCATTATAAATTTTATGGAAAAGTTCAATTAGAGTTGAATATTGGCAAGGTTAATAATATAAAAAGTAAAATTAAAGTTATTGATTGTACTCAAAAAAATTGTGTAAACTTTATATCTGTTAAATTTTTTGGAAATTTTAATTCTATTGATGCTGCTAGGAATGAAATTAAAACACTTATTTCCTATGGCAATTTAAATACAGATATGATTAAAATATTTTAAAATCTAGATAAATTTTATTATCTAATCCTATTTAAGGAGTATTATGAGTGATGAAAAATTTTATAACACTAGATTTAAATGATGCAAAAATTATGATAGATGCTGCTAAAAAAAAATCTTATGAAATAAATGTTTTTGAAACAATATGTGTGGTTGATAATTCTGGAATACCTTTGGCCATTGAACGAATGGATGGAGCAAGGTTAACAGGTCCTCAAATTTCGTGGAATAAAGCATTTACTGCCGCAACTCATAAACGATCAACTCACTTATTTAACAAAATGCCTAATGGTCCAGCTTTGCCTGGTAATGAAGCTTTTGGAATACAATTTAGTTTTGATGGTAAATTTACAATATTTGTTGGAGGCTTTCCTATTTGTGTTAATGATGAAGTTATAGGAGGGATAGGTATGAGCGGAGGAAATGGAGAGGAAGATACAGTCGTAGGTTTAGCTGCCTTACAAGCTCTTGCAAATCATTATAATAATTCTGATTATAAAGTTGAAGTATCAGCAGATATTAAAAAATAATGAAAGTTTCTTTTATAACTAATAATAATCAAGTGGTTGATTTTTATGAAGAAACCAGTTTACTTAGAGTTTCCATAAGATATAAAGCTGGAATGCCATTTAAATGCGGAGGTGGTATGTGTAAAACTTGTGTTTGTATAATTGAAGAAGGTATGGAAAACACTAATAAATTAACTAAAAAAGAATTAAATATTTTATCTAAAGATGAAATTGAATTATCTAAAAGATTGGCTTGTCAAACTATTGTGAGTGGGTCAGTCTCTGTCAGCTGGGAACTTAAAAATAATAATAAATAACCTATATTACTTAGCTAATTTTAAACTCATTAATAAGTTTTGTTAAATTATATGAAAGTATAAAATTTTGAAATTAAAAAAACTTGGAAATTCTGATTTATTTGTTTCTCCCTATTGTTTAGGAACAATGACATTTTGTGAAGCTACTTCTGAAAAAGATTCACATTTACAAATTGATGAGTCATTATCAAGTGGTGTAAATTTTATTGATACAGCAGAAATGTATCCTACATGTCCATTAAAGCCTGAAACAACAGGAAATACAGAAAAAATAATTGGTAATTGGATTGAAAAAAATCAATCTAAAAGATCCGAATTTATTTTAGCAACGAAAATTTCAGGCATAGGTTACAAAGCAGTAAGAAATGGTGAAGGAATTAATGAAAAATCAATAAGGATAGCTTTAGAAGGAAGTCTTAAAAAATTAAAAACTGACTATATTGATTTATACCAACTTCATTGGCCAAATAGAGGGTCTTATCACTTTAGGCAAAATTGGACTTATAATCCTTCTAATCAAGAAACTAATGAAGCTAAAGAAAATATTTATTTAGTGATGGAAACTTTATCTGTATTGCAGAAAGAAGGTAAAATCAGATCTTTAGGTTTATCAAATGAAACGTGTTGGGGGTCTATTCAATTTATTAATTGTTTAAAGTCTTTTCCAAATCTTTCTATAGCATCTATTCAAAATGAATATAGTTTACTTTGCAGATTGTATGACCTTGATATGGCAGAGCTTTCTTATCATGAAAATATTAGTCTTTTAGCCTATTCGCCACTTGCAGGTGGCTTTCTAACAGGTAAATATTTAAATGAGAATATTCCAAAAAATTCTCGTCTTTCAAGAGTTCCTAGTCTATTTGGAAGAATTAATGATAATTCCACTCCAGCAGTAAAAGAATATATTAATCTTGCTAAGAAATATCATTTAGATCCTATTCATATGTCTTTAGCCTTCTGTAATCAAAGACCTTTTATGGGATCTGTGATTTATGGAGCGACTACGTTGACTCAATTAAAAAACATTTTACAAGGCATTGAAGTTGTTCTATCAGATGACATTTTGATAGAAATAAATAAATTGTATAAAAAATACCCTATTACTTTTTAATTAAAGTGCTTTTGATATTTCTTTAAAAACAGAAAACATTAATTCTTCTGTAATTATATTAATAGGATCAATTGCTGATGACATCCTAACAATAGTTATTTCTTTTTTAGGGTTAATCCAAATATTTTGTCCATGAATACCAATTGCACAAAACTCATTATCATCAAATCCAGTTTGATACCATTTTGATCTATAATTTCCATTTGGAAATCTTTCTAGTTTATCTTGGTTTTGATATGCAAATTTATTGTCATAATTTTTAAAATCGTTAATCCATGAAGATGGAATGATTTGACCATTTTTATTGCTACCTTCACATCTTACTAATTCTGCAATTAATAATAAATCATAAGGAGAAACGCTTATTCCTCCTGCTGATCTCGGAGCACCCCATTTATCTAATGTAACATTTGCATCATGTATTGTACCAGATGGTTTAAATAATAAGTTTGACATAACAGAAGAGTATTTTTCTCCTGTTGTTCTTTCAATTAACCACCCCAACAAATCACTATGTGGAGAACAGTAATGGTATTTTTCTCCATGATTAAGTTTTGATTTAGGCATTTTAGACAAAAATAACCTTAATCCATCTTCATTATTTTTTAATGAATCTGATTTATCCCATCCAGTGGCATTTCTGTATTCACCAAAAATTCCAGATGGATTTAAATAATCTTCAATAAAATTAGATGCTACATTCATATCAAGAACATTTCTAATCGTAGCGGTATCGTATGCACTTCCTTTTATTTCAGGGATGTAATAAGAAATATTTTTATTTACATCTAATACTCCTTTACTTTCTAATATACCTACAGTTAGAGAAGTTAAGGATTTTGAAACAGAAAAGACAATATGTGGTGTGTGTTTTTTTGTGAAGTAATCAAAATATTCAAATATTAATTTTCCTCGATGTAAAATTATAAATGCATCAGTTTGGCACTCTTTTAAAATATTTTTTAAGATTAATTTATTTTCTTTATGAATGATTTCCATATTATTAAGATCATTAAAATCAAGCTGGAATTCACTTTCTTTTTTTTCATTAGAGAAAATTAGGCTAGTAGGAATTATTTCTCTAGTATTTACAAATGCCCATTTATTAAAAGGATGTTTTCTCCAATTATCCAGTGAAACTTGATATTCTTTAGATGGAGGACTGCCTTTCATAATATTTTTTATAATTAAATTATCCATTAATTTTCTCCAATAATATATTTTTAAAAAAATGTTATGATATATAATTTGACAATTTTTACTTTTGTCCATAACTCATCAAACATATCTATATCATATATTATAATACTTAGAGAGAATAATGAAATTAACTTTTAAAGACATTTGTAATGTTCATAAAAAAATAACTGATGTTGTTAAATGGACAGAGACTAGTTATTCAAATCAAATTTCTGAAAAAATTGGAATTGATACTTATATTAAGTTTGAAAATCGTCAACATACTGGTGCATTTAAGATTAGAGGTTCTTATTCAAAATTATTATCCTTATCTCAAAAAGAAAAAGATGTCGGTGTAATTGCTATGTCTGCAGGGAATCACGCACAAGGTTTGGCATACATTGCCAAAAAAATGAATATTTTATCACATATTGTTATGCCAGAAGGCACTCCATTTACAAAAATTCGTAGAACAAAAAATTTTGGTGGAAACGTTATCATAAAAGGTAATACACTTTCTGATTCGTTTAATCATGTGAAAAAATTAATTTCAGAGAATGGTTATACTGAAGTTCACCCATATAATGATATTAATGTAATTGCTGGCCAAGGTACTGTTTCAATAGAATTGCTATCTGATTTTAAGGACATAGATATATTGCTAGTTCCTGTTGGAGGAGGTGGATTAATAGCTGGTTGTTCTATTGCAGCTAAAGGAATAAATAATAATATTAAAGTCATAGGAGTTGAATCAGAGTTATATCCATCATTATCCAATATAATGTTTAATAGAAATAACAAATGTAAAGGCTCTACTTTAGCTGAAGGTATAGCTGTTTCCGAGATTGGCAGTGTTCCATTATCAATTATAAATGATAATGTTGATGATGTTATTACAGTTTCAGAGGCATCAATTGAAAGAGCAATTGCAATGTTGGCTGAACATGAGAAGGTTGTTGTTGAAGGAGCTGGTGCAGTAGGACTAGCTGGAATGTTAGAAAAACCTGAAATATTTAAAGATAAAAAAGTTGGAATTATTCTATGTGGCGGAAACATTGACTCTAAAGTTTTTTCTTCAATACTTATGAGAGATTTAGTTAGATCGGGTCAGGTTACTACCTTAACTATAACTATACCTGATAAACCTGGGCAACTGGCTACTATTTCGCAAATATGTGCTAATGAAGGAGCTAATGTATTAGAAGTAGAGCATAGTAGATTTACAATGGATTTGTCTGCAAGTGTAGCTAAGTTAAATATAACTATAGAAACTCAAAATACTGAACATTTAAATTCAATTATAAAAAAAATCGAGATGCATGATATGCCAGTAGTTATTGAAGGTTTGATTTAATAACAACTAGATAATCTTAATTAAAAGCTTTTTATAATCTAAATTGGTATGTTTTAAAATAAACTATGTTTAGAATATATTTTAAATAAATAATTTATATTTTTACATGAGATTAAATGAAAAAAGTTTCTATATTTGTAGATGTCCAGAACATTTATTATACAACTAAGCAGCAATTTAATTGTAACTTCGATTATAATAAATTTTGGAAAACAATAACTCACGATAGAGAGGTTGTTACTGCAATTGCTTACACAACGAATAGAGGTGATCCAAAACAAATACAATTTCAAAATATTCTCAGAGCTATAGGTTTTGAAGTCAAATTGAAACCATTTATTAGTCGTGCAGATGGGTCATCAAAGGGTGATTGGGATGTTGGTATTACTATTGATATTATGGAAAATGTTGATAAGGCAGACATTATTGTTTTAGCCTCAGGAGATGGAGATTTTGATATTCTAATAAAAAGAATTAGAGATTTATATAATAAAGATACGGAAGTATATGGAGTTTCCGAATTAACAGCTAATTCTTTAAAAAATGTTACGTCTACTTTTTATCCAATTAATGATTCATTACTTTTAAAATAAGAATTATAAATATTTAACTAGATTTACTATTCAATTTAAAATGTATAATTTCATTAGAAGTTCCTATTCTTATTTTAGGGCCCCAACATCCTGATCCAGATGAAACATATAGGTTTGAATTTTCTTTTTTAAATAAACCATAACTATATTTAAATTTAAGCTTAACTATAAGGTTAAAGGGGAATATTTGTCCATTATGGGTATGACCTGTGAGCATTAAATCAATTTGATCATTAATTTGTTCCCAAATATCTGGCTTATGATTTAAAATTAAATTAAATGAATTTTCTTTTCTTAATTTTTTAACATGTTTAATTTTATCTTCAACAGCTTGTAAATCATCAATTCCTATTAAATTAATGTCTTTAATTTTTTGGCTTTGATTAATTAATACTTTAATATTGTATAAACTTAATTTTTTTAGTTTTTCTTGATAATCTTTTAAATAATATTCATGATTTCCATTAACAAAATAAATTTTTTTTTTAATATCATTTAAGATAGATAATTCTTCTATTTTAAAAGAACTTGAATCTATAAGGTCACCCCCAATTAAAAGAAAATCATATTTTATAGTTTTAATTTTTTTTAAAATATTAGAGAGATGTTTAACTTTATTAGTTCCTAAATGAACATCACTTATAAAAATAAAATTATATTTTTTTTTAAGTTTTGAAGAGAATAATTCTATTTTTTTGATATTAATCCTTCGGCCTTTTAAAAAACCAAAACCTGAAAATAATATAATTAAAATAATACAAAAAATACCTATTGAAAATTGATTAAAAATATTAATAAAATTTAAAATAATTCCTATACAAACAACCCAAAAACTTATGAAACCAACACCAATGCCTTCATACACAAAAAATTTTAATGGAGCAAATGTGTTATGAGATTTTAAATAATAGATTATTAACGTAGCAAAAATAACAGTATTTATAAGAGAGTTTTTAATATTACTTTCTTCATTCAATAAATATTTATTTAATATTTCAAATGGAAAAACATAAAATAAATACGTTACAAAAAAAATAATTACAAAAAAAACATAACTTCTAATTTTTTTCATTATTAAATTTCTATTGTTTTTAGTTTAGAGAAAGCTAATAGAGCTTCTTCTCTTGAAGATTTTAAATCAATGATTGGGTTAGGATAATTCTCACCAAGTCGAACGTTTGCTTTTTCTAGAACGTCTTTTGGTGCTTCCCATGGATTAAATATATATTTATTGGGAAGGTTAGCAATTTCTGGAATAAATTTCCTTATAAAAATTCCATCAGCATCAAACTTTAATCCTTGAGTAATAGGATTAAAAATTCTAAAATAGGGGGCTGCATCGGCTCCACAGCCAGCTATCCATTGCCAGCTGGCACTATTATTAGCCAAATCTGCGTCTAAAAGACAATCCCAAAACCATTTTTCTCCTTCATGCCAATGAATTAAAAGGTTTTTTACTAAAAATGATCCAACTATCATTCTTAGCCTATTATGCATATATCCTGTTGACCATAACTCTCTCATACCTGCATCTACAATAGGATATCCGGTTTTACCTTTTTTCCAAGCCATAAGTTTTGCTTTATCATAATTCCATGGGAACTTATCAAATTTTTTTTGTAAATTCTCTCTAGGCAAAGTAGGAAAGTGAAATAAAAGTGAATTTGAAAATTCACGCCATCCTATCTCAGATAAAAAATGATCATTATCTTTAGCGTTACCAATGTCAAGATCAGCTCTATCTTTGACTTTGTACCATACTGTATTTGGAGAAACTTCCCCCCAATGTAAGTATGGTGATAATCTAGACACATTTTTATTTGTAGGAAAATTCCTCCCTTCTTTATATCCGTCTAATTCATTTTGAACAAATTGGTCTAATCTTGACTGAGCACCTCTTTCTCCAACATCCCAATTAATAAGTAAATCATCTTTCCACTCGCGCTTTGGTAATAAATTTAGATCAGATATAAGAGAGTTTTTAAAATTTTTTAATTGATGATAAACAATTTTTTTTGGCTTAGGTATAGGACGTCTAGGAAGAGGTGCATTCATACATCCTCTTCGAAAATATGGAGTAAAAACTCGGTAAGGTGTGCCATCATCTTTTAGTGCTTCCCATGGCTCCCATAATAGTGAACCATTAAAGCTATTTATCTCAATATCATTATTAGACAATTTTTCTTTTATTTTTTTATCTCTTTCAATACCCCAAGGTTCGTATACTCTGTTCCAAAAAATATTTTTTACTGTCTCTTTTTTGCAAATATCAAATAATATATCTTCTGGATTACCTTCAGCTACTATTAAATTAGATTCTAATTGTTTATTTAATTCTATAAGCGAGTAATGTAACCACAATCGACTAGCGGCTCCCATTTCATGATCTTTGGGATTACTGTTGTCTAAAATATATACTGGAATTATGGATCCATTTTTAACTGATTCAGTTAGAGCTGGGTTATCATTTAAACGAAGATCTTGGCGAAACCAATAAATGCTAGTGTTGTTTTTCAAAAAGACCTCAATTAAACAGTTTTTAATTTATATATTTAGTTGCTTTAGCATTAAAACTTGAACTTAGGATACATTAATTATTATATGTAAAATAACATGTTAGACAAATCTTAATTTATAAAATTTTATTGCTGTTATAAATACTGTTGTTAAATGTTAATATGTATAGTTTTTTTTATTAATAACTTTTTAAATTATCTTAAAAAGAGGTTTTTATGTCTTTTGAACGTCCATATAAAGGATTAAAGGTAGTAGATTTTTCTCAAGGGGTTGCTGGTCCCTACTGTGCAATGCTTTTAGCTCAACATGGAGCCGAAGTTATTAAAGTAGAACCTAAAGAAGGTGATTGGGCTAGGAATTTAGGTCAAGAGTATGGTCAACACTCTGCTTTTTCTGTAACAGCAAATCTTGGCAAAAAAAGTATAGTAATTGATTTGAAAAATCCAAAAAGCCAATCCATTTTAGATAAAATTATTGCTGATGCTGATATTTTTATTGAAGGGTTTAGACCAGGAGTTATTGAAAGACTTGGATATAGTTATGATAGATTAAAAAAATATAATCCTAAATTAATTTATTTATCCATATCAGGCTTTGGCCAAACTGGTCCAATGAGTAAAAAACCTGCAATGGATCCTGTTCTTCAAGCATTTACTGGTTTTATGTCTGAAAATAAAGGTTCTGATGGTCATCCTCATAGAACACCTGTAATTATATTTGATATGACGACTGCTCTTTATGCGATGCAATTAATTGCTTCAACATTATATGCAAGAATAAATGAAGACGTTGGAAGAAAAATTGAAATCAGTCTTATGGAAGCAGCAGCGGCAATGCAATCGATTAGACTTATGAGTGGATATATGGACGGTCCTTATACTCATGCATCTTCACCTTCAGGTACTTTTAAAACTAAGGATGGTTGGATACAGATTATAGTTGTTAAAAATCATGAATTTATTAAGTTTTGTAATGCTGTTGGTTGGAAAGATTTTTTAAATGATGAAAGATTTTCTAGTAATGCTAAAAGAATAGGACTTGAAAAATTACTTACTGAAGAAGTTCAAAAACTATTTATCAATAAAAAAACAGATTATTGGAAAAAATTATTAACTGAAGCTGGAGTTCAAAATGAAAAAGTTCAAGATTACAGTGAATTTGTTAATAGCGAACAAATAAAAATATTAGAGACAATTTCGTGGTTAAAACAACCTACATCTGATGCAATTTGGCCTATTCCAAATTTGCCTGGGATGCCTAAATTAGTTAATGGAAGTTATCTATCAACTGCGCCAGCTTTAGGTCAGCATACAAGAGAGATAATGCTTGATAATGGGTATGATAACAAAATAATTATTCAGTTGATTGAAGAGGGTGTTATTATTTAAAAATTTTTTAAATAGAATTACTTATTTTAAAATACAGCTGAAATTGTAAATAAAAGAGGAATAAAAAGTAACACAGCTAATACGCATTCCGATTTCCAAGTTTCAGTAAACTTATATTTTTCATTTTTCATTTTTTATGGTCCCCATTTATATATAAATATAATATATATTATTTTATTTTATTTTTTAAGTTATTCAAGTAATTTAAATTTTAAATCATATTTAGTAAGGAAATTATTATGACTTTTATATTTGGTATAATTTTATCGACGTTAATTTTCTTCTTCTTTGATGATATTCAGGCTATTTTAATTTCTTCTGGTTTGAGAGATAGTTTAGTAATATGGCTTCAATCATGGAAATAACTCTAATAGATAGTTTTGTATTATATTAATGTGTTATTATTTTTTGTTTTTTTCTATTTGAATTAATTAGATATTGAATTAATGTGTTAACTATATTTTAAATATAAGTAATATTTAACTAATCTTACTGAAAGATTTTAGATGAGTGAAAATTTTGATTATATTATTGTTGGCGCTGGTTCAGCTGGCTGTATTTTAGCTAATCGATTAAGCGCTGATGGGAAGTATACTGTTTGTTTGTTAGAAGCAGGACCACCTGATTGGAATCCTTTTATTCATATTCCAGCTGGATTTATGAGAACATTAGTAAATCCAAATGTTAATTGGTTATTTCAAGCAGAGCCAAGCTGGGGAACTAATGGCAGAATAATTGATATCCCAAGGGGTAAAACTTTAGGTGGATCAAGTTCAATTAATGGAATGGTTTTTAATAGAGGTCAAAACATGGACTATGATGTTTGGGCTCAAAAAGGTAATAAAGGATGGAGCTATTCTGATTTGTTACCGTATTTTAAGCGATATGAAAATAGAATAGGTAGTCATGATAAAACTTATAGAGGTACTGAGGGCGAGTTACCAATTACAGATTTGGGTTATACAGACCCTCTTTGCGAAGCATTCATTAAAGGAGCTATTGAAGAGGGTATTCCTTTAAATAACGATTATAACGGTAAATCTCAGGAAGGAGTTTCATATGTTCAAACAACTAAAAAAGGGATGTTTAGAGTAAGTTCAGCCAGAGCATTTTTAAATCCTGTAAAATCTAGAAAAAATCTTAAAATTATAACTAATGCGTTTGTAACAAAAATTAATATTAAAAACAAAATTGCTACTGGTGTTAATTATTCAAAAGGTGGTGCACGAGGAGAAAAATTAACATTAAATGCTAATAAAGAAGTAATACTATCATCAGGAGTTATTAAATCACCTCATTTACTTCATTTATCAGGAGTTGGGCCAGGAAAACTTTTAAATGACCTTGGCATTGATGTTGTCCATGATTTAAAAGGTGTAGGGATGAATTTAAGAGACCATTTTGCACCTAGATTAACGGCTCGTGCTAAAAATGTTGAAACAATTAATGAAAAAGCAAGAGGTCTTAAATTAATAAAAGAAATAGGAAAATATTTAATTGGTAAGCAATCTATTGTTAATCTAAGTCCTACTTTAATCTATTGTTTCTGGCATTCAAATGAGGCTATTAGAAATCATGACTTGCAAATGACATTTTCACCAGCTTCTTATAAAGAAGGTGTTCAATCTACTCTTGATGATAAGCCTGGCTTTACTGTTGCAGCATGGCAACAAAGACCTGAATCACTTGGGTGGGTTAAAGCCAAGAATAGTGATCCTTTTGATAAACCTTTAATTAATCCTAATTATCTTGATGCAGAAGAAGATCAAAGAGTAGTTGTGGCTGGATTAAAGCTTTCAAGAAAGTTAATGCATTCCAAAGCTATGTCGCAATACTTTGATTATGAAGTGTATCCAGGTTTAGATAA
>CAJJBL010000030.1 GCA_905182395.1 alpha proteobacterium SCGC AAA536-G10
ATTTATGTTCACTTTTTTTGAAGATCCACTATAGATATTATTACTTCCTTCTTGAGCAAATTTTCCAAGTTTTAGAATATCTTTACCAAAAAAAGAATTTTGATTAGCTACAATTTTAAAGCCATTATGATCTTTAGGGTTATGACTGCCAGTAACTTGAATTGCGCCGTCAGCATTAAAATATTGACTAGAAAAATAGAGCATAGGAGTTGGCCCCATCCCTATTCGATATACTTCACAACCGGACTTTTTTAATCCATCATTAAGGCTTTTTTCTAGTATAGGGCTTGATAGCCTACCATCCATTCCAACTACAATAAGTGGATGGAGTTTTAGGGGATTATCTTGTTTAATAGTAAGACCAAAAAAGTATCCAAGCATCCAGGCGTCATTAGAGTTTAATGTTTTTTCAAAAATTCCTCTAATATCATATGATCTTAAAATATTTGGATCAAAGGTATGTTTGTACATTAAAAATTACTCTTCATAATTTCTTCTTTTAGCCACTTTGTTAATTCGTTTTTCATTTCTTTTCTTTGAATAGAAAACTTAATATTTGCCTGTATAAATCCTAATTTAGAACCACAGTCAAATCGTTCTTCTGAAAACTTATATCCAGTACAAATAGATTTTCCTATTCTACTTGCTATTGCATCAGTAAGTTGTATCTCGTTACTTGCTCCCCTTTTTTGCTTTTCAAGTACATCAAAAATAGCTGGCTCAAGTATATAACGACCTACTACTGCTAAATTACTAGGAGCAGTTTCTTTAGAAGGCTTTTCTACAAGATTTAATATTTCTATATTACTATTATTTAATATTTTACCCGGAGTAATTACGCCATATGAAGATACATCTGCCTTATCAACTTCCATCACTGCCAACATATTTCCAGTTGTATAATTTTGTATCATCTCTCCAATAGTTTTTGAACCTTCAATTAAATCATCAGCTAGAATAACAGCTACAGGTTCATTTCCAATTAAATGACGAGCACACCAAACAGCATGACCTAGACCAGCAGGTTCTTGCTGCCTAACGTAAGCAAAAGAACCAGGAATTTTTAGCATTTCTTGAGCAGTTTTTAATGTTTCCTTTTTCCCTTTTGAAAGCAAGTTATTTTCTAATTCAAAAGAATGGTCAAAATGATTTTCTATAGCAGATTTTCCTCTACTCGTAACAAAAATAAATTGCTCTATTCCTGCTTTAGCAGCTTCTTCTACTGCATATTGTATTAGCGGTTTATCTACTATTGGCAGCATTTCTTTCGGCATTGATTTTGTTGCTGGCAAAAATCTTGTTCCAAGGCCTCCAACGGGGAAAATTGCTTTTTTAATTTTCATTCACAAATCCTTAAAACTACTATATTAATCAGCATATTGTGAGTATGGTATTAAGGACCATTCGTCAAGAGTTAGGAAGATAAATCGTTAAAAATAAAAGGTTTTTTTTATGAATATCACTATGTTGGGTACAGGATATGTAGGCTTAGTTTCAGGTACATGTTTTTCAGAATTTGGCTTTCATGTTTGCTGTGTTGATAAAGATAAAGATAAAATTAACAATCTTAATAAAGATATAATGCCTATATACGAGCCAGGTTTACAAAATCTGGTAATTAAAAACAAAGAAGCAGGAAGGTTAATTTTTAGTAGCAATATTGATAAGTTTATTAAAAAAGCAGATGTCATTTTTATTGCAGTAGGCACTCCTTCTCGAAGAGGAGATGGACATGCCGATCTTACTTATGTTTATGAAGCAGCAGAACAAGTAGCTAAGAATTTAAGTGGCTATACCGTTATTGTTACAAAATCAACTGTTCCAGTAGGTACAGGAAATGAAATTAAAAAAATAATAAAGAAAATTAACTCTAGTGCAGACTTTGATATTGTATCTAATCCTGAGTTTTTAAGGGAAGGAAACGCAATAG
>CAJJBL010000031.1 GCA_905182395.1 alpha proteobacterium SCGC AAA536-G10
ATGTGTTTGAAGAAATATATGCACCTGCGTTATCTTCAACGCCATCAATGCCATCTGTATCAATAGCAAGAGCATCTATATTTTTATTTCCCTTTAAAGTAATAGCCATTGATAACATGAATTCTGAATTCCTTCCTCCTCTACCATTGCCTTTAACAGTAACGGTTGTCTCTCCTCCTGATAAAAGTAAAATTGGTTTTTTAAGATAAATATCTTTATATTTTCTATTTTTTTGGATATCTAAGGCAAGCTCAGCCATTTTTCTTCCTTCTGTAGAAGCTTCTCCTTCTAAAGCGTCAGATAAAATTATTGGAATATAACCTTCTATCTCTGCAGTTCTTGCTGCGGATTTTAAGGCCATCATAGGTGTTGAAATCATATGCATGGGTGCATCTATTAATTTAGGTAAAGTATGACGTAATATTATTTCTTCAATTTTAGGACTAATATTTATTCTATATTTTCTTAGGATAGCAATTGAATCTTCATTTTTACCTGTCGCTTGAATAGTAGGTCCTGAACCAATATATGAAGGATCATCTCCTGGAATATCAGAAATCATGTAAGTTGTAATTTTTGCAGGATAAATTACTTCAGCTAGTCGGCCACCTTTTATTTGTGATAAAGATCTTCTTACAATATTCATTTCATCAATAGGAGCTCCAGACATTAATAATTCTGAGCTAATTCTTTGTTTTTCTTTAAACGTAATTCCATCTAGAGGTAATGTTAATAAAGATGATGCACCCCCAGATATAAGAAAAATAACATGATCTTTATCAGTCGTTGACTTTGCTAAATTAAATAGTTTTCTAGTGGCATCTAAACCAGCTTGATCTGGAACTGGATGAGAAGCTTCAATAACTTTGACAAATTTTGTTTTTGTATAGTGTCCATATCTAGTGATAACTATACCTTCAATGGGAAAATCATAAGATTTTTCAAATTCAGAAGCCATGCTTGCTGCGGCTTTCCCAGCTCCTAAAACAATTAATTTACCAGGAGGTTTTTCTAGAACAAATTTAAATTTATCTTCCGGCATTGCTGCTTTTAAAGCTGTTTTCATAACATGCTTCAGAGATTTTTCTATTTCAATCATAAATTTTAGCTCTTAAGTTTTTTGTTAAGAATGTTGACTAACATGTTAAATAAATTCAGTATAAATGAAATTTAAATTTAAATATATATTATCACAGGAATAACATGTCTATTATTGAAAACACAATTATTGAAAATACTTTATTAATAACGTTAAATAATCCAGAAAAAAGAAATTCAATGATACCTGGTTTTCATGATGAATTACAAGAATCAATAAAAATGGCAGAAGAAAATAAAGATATATACTCTATAGTTATAACAGGTGCTGGAGGATTCTTTTGCGCCGGAGGAGATTTAAATAGTTTGCAAACAAGACGAACTATGACTGAAGACGAAAGGTATAAATCTTTAAATAATTTAAATGGATCTATTAAATCAATATATAACTGTTCAAAACCAGTTATTGCAGCTGTTGAAGGAGGTGCCGCTGGAGCAGGAGTATCTTTAGCTATGGTGTGTGATATTGTTGTAATGAGTGAAAACACATTTTTATCCCTTGCTTATGTTAAGATTGGCCTTTCGCCGGATGGCGCAGCTACTAAGTTTTTAGCGGATACAATGCCACGTCAATTATTATCTGAAATGGCAATGCTTGGGGGCAAGATAGAATCTTCTAGATTATTTCAAATAGGAGCAGTTAATGTTTTGTCTCAAAAAGGAAAAGCAAAAGATGATGCTTTGGAAATATGTAAAAACTTTGCTAATCTCCCAAAAAACTCAATATCAAGAATAAAAAAACTAACGCAATCAGCTTATGCAAATACATTTGATAATCAAATGAAATTAGAAACAGATTTTATGGTAATATCTCAAGGAGATAAAGAAAGTATAGAAGGTATTGATGCTTTTCTTGAAAAAAGAAGTTCAAATTTTAAAAAATTAAGATAATTTAATTACTACGGCATATTGTTTGCATATTAAACTTATGTCAGTTTATAAAAATAAAATATATATAAACAAATTATTCTTTATTTTAATAATATTTAGTCCAATTAATGTATTCGCTTCAGTTCAAGCTAATTTAGTTTGCGAAAAAATTATAAAAAATATTGAGAGTTTAACTGAAATTCCTGAAGGCTTATTATTAGGAATAGGTAAAACAGAGGCTGGAAGAATTATAGATAAAAAAGAATTAAGAGTTTGGCCTTGGACTGTTAACCATGCTGGAAAAAGTCTTTTTTTTGATAACAAAAAACAAATGAAAAATTATGTATTAAAACACCTTTCAAAAGGAGATAACAATTTAGATGTTGGTTGTATGCAAGTTAATTTAAAATGGCATAAACATAATTTTAAAGAAGTTAATGACATGATTTCTCCTGAACCAAACATCTCATATGCAGCTTCATTTCTTATTCAATTAAAAAGTAAATATGGTAATTGGAATGAAGCAATTAAGCATTACCATTCTTCAAATCCTATTAAAAACAAACCTTATTTAAATAAAGTTTTAGCTTATTGGAAAGTGATGGATAAAAAACCTACTTATGCATTAGCTAATATTAAAGATAAAAAGAATAGCTTTGATGAAAAAAAATCAGAATTAGCATCTTTAAAAAGTAGACAACCTTTTCTTTCGGAAAGATGGGAAAAAGTTTCATTCTTTAGGAAAGTGTTTTTAGAAAAATAGCTTTTCACTATTGATTAAAAATAGAATATGTACTTAGTTAAGTAGTTAACTATTTATTTATAGTTGATTTTAAATTAGTGGGGAAATAAACGATGAATGTTAAAGAAGCTTTTGTATCAAGAAGATCAGTTAGAAGATTTTTGCCAGATAGCGTTTCTAAAGAAAAAATTGAAAATATTTTAGAAGGTGCTGCATTTGCCCCTAGTGGTCACAATATTCAGCCATGGCATGTTTATGTAGTCCAAGGTCAAAAAAAACTTAGTATTACTCAGTCAATTATAGATGCTATAAAAGACGGTTCTTCTAAAAATATGAAAACGGAATTTGACTATTATCCAACTGAATGGTTTGAACCATTTGTTTCCAGAAGAAGAGCAGTAGGTTTTGAGTTATATAAGCTTCTTGAAATAGGAAGAGATGATTTTGAGGCAAGAGATAAGCAAATGCAGGAGAATTTTCACTTTTTTGGAGCTCCAGTAGGAATGTTTATTACTATGGATAAGAGACTTGCAACAGGTACTTTTATGGATGTAGGGATGTTTATCCAAAGTATTTTAGTAGGAGCAAGAGGTGAAGG
>CAJJBL010000032.1 GCA_905182395.1 alpha proteobacterium SCGC AAA536-G10
TCTCCTAAGGAGCAGTTATGTGATATCCTAAATCAATCGTTAGAATTCATGATAAATCCATCAGAAAAATTTAAAAACAGAATAAATTTTTTAAAGAATGAAAAGCAATGTTTGAATGAATGATAGATCTCTTCAGTAATAACTTTAAAAAAAAAATTAATAATCTTGTTCCTTTATCCAATAATTTTGTTCTTGGTCTCTCTGGTGGGACTGATTCAATGGCATTATTGCATTTATTAAATTGTTTTTTAAATAATAACTCAGAATTAAATATAAATATTTATGTTGTGATAATTGATCATAATTTGAGAACTTCCTCATCAGAAGAAGCTAGAAAAGTTCATGCTGTTTCTACTAGTTTAGGTTTTAAAACAATTATTAAAAAAATTATTGCAAATAAACCAAAAGGAAATATTCAAAGCTGGGCAAGATTTCATAGAAGAAATTTGCTACATGATACAGCAGTTGAATACTCTGCTAACTTGTTATTAGCTCATCATTATGATGATCAGGTTGAAACTGTTTTTATGAGGTTAATAAGAGGATCTGGAATAGATGGTTTATTAGGGATTAAAGAAAGCCAATGGTGGAATGGTATATATATAATCAGGCCACTTTTAATTTTTAAAAAAGAACAATTAAAAAGCTATGTTAATGATAATAATATAACTTTTTTTGACGATCCTTCTAACACTAAGTTAAATTATGAAAGGGTAAGAACAAGAAAAATAATAACAATTATGAGAGAAAATTTCTGGAATAACATATCAGAAGATTTAAAAAAATTTAGTGATTTAAATAAAAAATTATTGGAAACTATTAATCCTTTTTTTTTAAAATGGGTAGAAGAGAATATATCAATCGAAAATACGGGCTCTATAAAAATAAATTATTTTAACCTTAAAACTCTTTTTTATAATTCTAATCTATTGGCAATAAAAATATTAGGTACTATTCTCCATATTGTTGGAGGTAACGAATATTCTCCTAAAAAGAAAAAAACTTTACATTTATTATTATCAATTTTTAAATTTCCTTTTAAAAATAAAAGTTTAGGAAATGTTACTGTATATTTAGAAGAAAAATTTCTTTTTTTTATAAGAGAGCAAAGAAACATCTCATTTAATAAAGAGATAAAAGAAAATAATTATTATGTTTTTGATGGAAGGTTTCTTTTAATCAGTAACGTAGCAGGAAAATTAATTAAAAATACTAGAAATTACTTTAATCAAGACAATAGAGATAAAACATTTTATAAATATAGAAATCAGATAAATAATTCCTTGCCAATGATAGAAACCCTTGAAGGTGAGTGCATCTATCCCTATCTTAGAGTCATAGATAATAATGAATTTGAAAGAGATAATATTAAAGATGGTTTTTTTGGGCTTTACCTTATCAATAGACTGTTGTTATAAAAACAAATATTAATTTTAAATATAAATTTAAGGAATATAATGAATAATTTTGGAAAAAATATAGCAGTTTGGGTAGTGATATCTTTAGTTTTAATTGCTATTTTTAATGTTTTTCAAGGCTCTTCGTCAAGAGAACAAGGCAACGTTATTGCTTACTCTGATTTTTTAGCTAGGGTCAATGCTGGGGAAGTTCGAGAAGTTGATATTCAAGGTGATAAAATATCAGGTGCATCAAGCAATGGCACTCCTTTCTTTTCATATGTTCCTAAAGAAGAAGAATTAGCTACTAAATTATCTGAGAAAGGAATAAAGGTATCGTCTGTGCCATTAGAAAGTGGAATGCCTGGAATTTTATCAGTCTTAATCTCTTGGTTCCCTATGTTGCTTTTTATTGGAGTTTGGATTTTCTTTATGAAGCAAATGCAAGGTGGTTCAAAAGGTGCAATGGGATTTGGCAAATCAAAAGCCAAGTTAATGACCGAACATAAAGATAAAATTACTTTTCAAGATGTAGCTGGAATTGATGAAGCAAAAGCAGAATTAGAAGAAGTTGTTGAATTTCTTAAGAATCCTTTAAAATTTCAAAAATTAGGTGGTAAAATTCCAAAAGGTGTACTTTTAGTTGGTCCTCCAGGTACAGGTAAAACTCTTCTTGCAAAAGCAGTAGCAGGAGAAGCTGCAGTTCCTTTTTTTACGATTTCTGGATCTGATTTTGTTGAAATGTTTGTTGGTGTAGGGGCCTCTCGAGTTAGGGATATGTTTGAACAGGGCAAGAAAAGTGCTCCTTGCATTATTTTTATAGATGAGATTGATGCAATGGGTAGGCATAGAGGTGCTGGTTTAGGCGGAGGAAATGATGAAAGAGAACAAACATTAAATCAATTATTAGTTGAAATGGATGGCTTTGAAGCTAATGAAGGAGTAATTTTAGTGGCTGCAACTAATAGGCCGGATGTTTTAGATCCAGCCTTGCTAAGACCAGGAAGATTTGACAGACAAGTAGTAGTTCCAAATCCAGATATGATTGGCAGAGAAAAAATTCTTAAAGTACATATGAAAAAAGTACCTTTGTCATCTGATGTTATTGTTAAAGTTTTAGCAAGAGGTACTCCTGGTTTTTCAGGTGCAGACCTTGCAAATTTAGTAAATGAAGCTGCATTACTTTCTGCGAGAAAAGGAAGAAATGATGTTAGCATGAGTGAATTCGAAGAAGCTAAAGATAAAGTAATGATGGGATCTGAAAGACGTTCTATGATAATGACTGAAGATGAAAAAAAATTAACTGCTTATCATGAAGCTGGACATGCTGTTGTAGCTGTTTACTCTCCAGCAAGTGATCCTATTCATAAAGCAACAATAGTTCCAAGAGGAAGAGCTCTTGGAATGGTGATGAGACTTCCTGAAGGAGATAGAGTTTCAATGTCTAAGGACAAGCTTTATGCTGATTTAAGGGTTGCGTGTGGTGGTAGAATAGCTGAAGAAATGATATTTGGTAAAGATAAGGTTACTACTGGTGCAAGTTCAGATATAAGAATGGTATCTGATACTTCAAGACGTATGGTAACTGAATGGGGTCTTTCAGAAAAACTTGGTTTTTTAGCTTATGAGGCTAATGAACAAGAAGTATTTTTAGGAAGATCAGTGGCACAGCAAAAGAATCTATCTGACAATACTGCATCAATAGTAGATACTGAGATACGAAGAATTTCAGACGAGGTTTACACTGATGCACAGAAAATTTTAAAAAAACATTCAAAACAATTAAAAGACGTTGCTGAGGCATTGTTAGAATATGAAACGCTAAATGGTGAGCAAATAGGAAATATATGTAAGGGATTGAAAATATCAATTTCGTCTCAGGATGATGTAAATGTTAAATCTCCAAAAGCAAAAAATCCTAAAAAAAGAGCAGGAATTCCTTCTACGAATTCAAAAGGAACAATTGTAACTAACGATATAGATGATTAATTATATTGATTAAATTTATATAACTCGTTGGAAAAAGTTTTTTTGAATAGTATAAAAAATCTTCACTATCCAGCTTTTTCGGGTGAAGTTGATACTTATATATGTCCTATTACAAAACCTTTTCATGAATGTTGTCATGGCTTAAGATTAGCAGATGGCTGGAGATATTTTGAATATTTAAGAGTAATTCAAAAGCATAATAATTTGTATTATGAAGCTATTATGTCTTATAAGGATCTCATAAAGTCGGCTAAATCTGGTGGTAAAAATTCTCTTGTAAAGGCCGAAGCAATAATTGATAAGTTAACTAGAAAAAGACACTCTTTTTCTGGTTTAGATATGTCTTATTTACATTTAATGGGAATTATTAATCTAACACCAGATAGTTTTTATGAAAAAAGTAAAAAAAATAATGTTCTATCTGCATTAGAAACCGCAAAAAAGATGAATAATGAAGGTGTTTCTATTGTTGATATAGGAGGAGAATCATCTAGGCCTGGGGCAATAAAAATATCTCCTGATGAAGAGCAAAACAGAGTATTCTCATCAATAATTGCGATTAAAAAAGAGAAATTAAAAGCAAAATTATCACTTGATACTCGTAATATTTCTACTATGGAAATAGGTTATAAGAACGGAATAGATATTATAAACGATATATCAGGATTTATTGATAATAAAAAAATTAACTTTATTTCTAAAACTAGTTTACCAATTATTGTTATGCATATGCAGAACAATCCTGAAACGATGCAACAAAATCCTCAATATGAATTTGCTCCAATTGATGTTTATAAAATTCTATCAAAAAGAATCCAAACATTATTAAGCCTAGGTGTTAAAGAATCTAATATTGTAATTGACCCAGGCATTGGTTTTGGAAAAAAAATTAATCATAACATTGAAATATTAAAGTATTTATCAATGTTCCATTGTTTAGGGGTGCCAATTTTAATTGGCGTTAGTAGAAAGTCATTAATTGAAGACCTTACAATTCAGAGTTATCAGTCGCTTGATATTAACAAAACTTCAATTGATGCTAATAATAGATTGAGTGGTTCTCTATCATTTGCTATTCATGCTTATAATAATGGTATACAAATCATAAGAACACATGATGTATTTGAAACCAAACAAGCTATTTTTTGTCATGAATATTTAAATTAATTTAGGTAAAAATAAAAATTATATTGAAAGAAAAAAATGATAAAAACTACATTTAATTCAGAAGGTAGATTATTTGGTACTGATGGTATTAGAGGTACAGTTAATGATGGAAAGATAACAGCATTAATGGTTGTAAACCTTGCTATGGCTGCAGGAGAATATTTTCGTGGAAAAGCTGGAACTAAAAAACCTAGAGTTCTAATAGGTAAGGATACAAGATTATCAGGTTACATGTTGGAGCCTGCATTAGTGGCTGGGTTTACTTCTGTTGGCTTTGACGCAATTACAACTGGTCCGCTGCCAACGCCTGCTATTGCACACCTAACTAAAGTACTAAGATGTGATTTAGGTGTAATGATTTCTGCTTCTCATAATCCCTTTGAAGATAATGGATTAAAATTATTTGGAGCTAACGGATATAAGTTAAGTGATGAAGTTGAAACAGTAATCCAAGCTAGAATGGAAAATGATGCTATTCTTGCTAAATCTCCTGACATCGGAAGAGCTCGTAGAATGGAAGATGGGATTGGTAGATATATTGAATTTATTAAACAGATAATATCTAAAAATGATAGTTTAGCTGGTATTAAAGTAGTTTTAGATTGTGCCAATGGTGCTGGATATAAAGTTGGTCCAGAAGCGTTCTTTGAGCTTGGAATGGAAACCGTAGTTTTAGGTTGTGAGCCGAATGGTAAAAACATTAATTTTGAATGTGGTGCAATGTTCCCCTTAAAAATGGCTGAAAATACTAAATTAGAAGGTGCTGATATTGGTGTAGCATTAGATGGTGACGGAGATCGTGTTATTTTTTCTGATGAGCAAGGGAATATTATTCATGGAGACCATATAATAGCTGTTTTAGCAAAAGAAATGATATTAAGAAAAGAACTTAAAAATAATCAAGTTGTAGGCACTTTAATGTCTAATCTTGGTCTAGAAAACTTTCTTAAAACTCTTGGGATCAATTTGAAAAGAACAAATGTGGGTGACAGATATATTCTTGATGAAATGCTTAAATCAAATACTAATCTTGGAGGAGAGCCATCGGGGCATATAATTTTGAGTGATTATGCTAAAACTGGTGATGGACTTTTGACGGCAATAAAAATTATTTCTTTATTAAAAAAGTCTGGTTTAAAAGCATCTAAGTTTTTAAGGCCTTTTGAATTAGTGCCTCAATCTCTAAAAAACATAAGAAATATTGATAAAAATATTATTAATAACAAAATAATTCAAGATATGAAAGTTAACATGGAGAAATCTCTTGGAGACATGGGAAGAATTTTAATTCGACCTTCTGGAACTGAAGATATGATAAGAATAATGGTTGAATCTACAAATCAAAAAAAAGTTAATGAAATTACAGATAAATTAGAAAAATTAATAGTTGAGCAAGATAGATTTGAAAAAAATAAATAAAATATCAGGGTCTGTTCTTATTATTGCTGGTTCCGATCCAAGTGGTGGAGCAGGTATTCAGGCAGATTTAAAGACTGTTACCAGTCTTGGAGCATACGGTATGACTGCAATAACTGCATTAACTATTCAAAATACTATGGGTGTTTCTAGTATATTTGATATACCAGTCAACATTGTTCAGAAGCAGATTGAATGTTGTATTTCTGACATTAAAGTAGATGTTATAAAAATAGGGATGATGCATAATGCAAAACTAATTTATGGCATAAGTGAAACTTTATTTAAAAATATAAAAAATAATAATAAAGTTAAAATTGTTTTAGATCCAGTCATGGTAGCTAAAGGAGGACAAAGACTATTAGAAACAGAAGCTATTAATGTATTAAAAACCTTTATAAATAACTTTAATCCTATTTTAACTCCTAATATTCCAGAAGCTGAAATTTTAACGGGAATTAAAATTAAAAATGTAGTTGATATGGAAATGGTAGGTAAAGAAATTTTAAAGCTTGGAGCAAGTGAAGTTATCTTAAAAGGAGGTCATTTAGATAAAAATATTATAAGTGATGTTTTAATTGATACAAATTCTTGTTATGCACTAGACACTGTAAAGCTTGAAACTCCCCATACTCATGGAACAGGGTGCACAATGTCTTCTGCTCTAGCGGCAGGCTTAGCGCAATCTTTAAATATAAAAGATGCTTTTGAACGAGCTCATTATTATGTTCAAAAAGCAATAAAGTCAGCTCCTCTATTAGGTCATGGAAATGGGCCAATAAATCACTGTCATTCAATTAGTGGTTTTGTAAGCTAAATGTCTTATGAAGATTGTTGTACCAATCATTTATACAGTCATCTTTATCCAATAAATCATAATTACTACACATTGCAACCCATTTAAAATTACCAAAGAATATAAAATCTTCTAATCCTGTTGCATTTCCTGAGATATATCCTTTTTCTTTAATGAGGGCTCTAATAGGACTAATTAACTTTCTAAAATATTTGATAGTAGATGAAATAAAAGGTTTAAATTCTGATAAAGGTCCTTTGATACGAGCTTCTCTAGTTTTTATATAATACTCCAAGTCTTCTTTGTCTAAAATGTTAGGTATATCGTTTGCTATTATTTTAAATAATTCAGGTAATAATTGTCTAGAAGTCCAATAATAAAGAAAGTGTGAAAAGTTCTTATTGGCAGGATTAATAGACAAAGGTTTGTCTGTATAATTTTTATCTAACCAATTTATTATATTCCAAGAATCATAAACAAACACGTCTTTATAGGTAATAATAGGAACAAGTTCTTGATTTGAAAATTCTATTATATGTTTCTCTGAGAATCCTGCCGGAACAGTTTCAAATGGGATGCCTTTAAAAATAAGGCATAATTTAATATTCTAACATGCAGGACTAAATCTTACATTATTTTTCCACATAAATCATATAATTTTATCATAAATATAATTCTCTAAATAATAATAGGTATTAATTAATATTATTAAACTTTGTTGACATCAATTTTTTTTTGTTTATGTATTGTTTTGGGCCATTGCTTCCCAACAAGCAGTAACATTTTAAGAGGTTAATATGACCAGACCATTAGTCAAGCCAATTCGTCCTGAATTTTCATCCGGACCTTGTGCCAAAAGACCTGATTGGTCTTTGCAAGCTCTAACCAAAGCTACAGTTGCAAGATCTCATAGACATAAAGCAGCAAAACAAAAGTTAGAAAAAATTATAGAATTAACTAAATCTATTCTTGAGATACCAGACAACTATTTTGTAGGGATTGTTCCGGGTTCAGATACCGGCGCCATAGAAATGGCTATGTGGAATCTCTTAGGCCCAAGGCCAATAAATATGTTGGTATGGGATAGTTTTGGATTAGATTGGGCAAATGATATTCAATCACAATTGAAATTGAAAGATGTGGTTATTTCAAAAGTAGATTATGGACTGTTGCCTGATTTTTCAAAAGAAAACTTGCAGGGAGATATTGTTTTTAATTGGAACGGCACAACTGCAGGAGTTTGTATACCTAATGCAGATTGGATAAATCCAAATAGAGATGGAATAACTATTTGTGATGCAACTTCAGCAGCTTTTGCAATGAAGTTAGATTGGTCCAAATTAGATGTAACTACTTTCTCTTGGCAAAAATGTTTAGGCGGAGAAGCTGGGCATGGAATGTTAATTGTTTCTCCCAAGGCAGTAAAAAGGATAAATGAATATAATCCTGACTGGCCTATTCCTAAATTATTTCAACTAAAAAAAAATAATATGTTCAATCAAGAAATTTTTTCTGGTTCAACTATAAATACACCTTCAATGATTTGTGTTGAAGACTTCTTAGATACTCTAAATTGGGCAAAAAATATTGGTGGTTTATCAGAATTAACTTTCAGATCAGAAAATAATTTAAACATTATTAAAGATTGGGTTATATCGTCAAATTGGATTGATTTTCTTTCTGAAAATTCAAATACAATTTCATCTACTTCTATCTGTCTTAAATTAATTGATCCATTGATAATAAATGAATCATTAGAATTAAAAAATAATATTGAAAAAAACATTATCAAATTACTAGAGGAAGAAAAAGTAGCATTTGATATTGGAAGTTATAGATCGGCGCCTCCTGGCTTAAGGATATGGGGTGGTCCAACTGTTGAGAGTAAAGATATACAATTATTACTGCCTTGGTTAGATTGGGCATATGCTGAGACACTTAAAAAATTAAATATCAATTAATTGTAAATGGAGAAAAAATTGCCAAGGGTACTAATTAGCGATAAATTAAGTTTATCTTCTATAGATATATTTAAAAAACAAAATATTGATACAGATTATAAGCCTGGAATTAGTAACATTGATTTATTAGGCATCATTGATCAATATGATGGTTTAGCAATTAGATCATCAACACAAGTAACTCAAGAAGTTTTTGAAAAGGCCAAAAAATTAAAAATAGTTGGTCGTGCAGGTATTGGAACAGATAATATAGATAAAAATGCTGCAACTAAAAATGGTGTAATCGTAATGAACACACCTTTTGGAAATGCAGTAACAACTGCAGAACATACTATAGCTTTATTAATGTCTTTAGTAAGAATGATACCTAGAGCAGATGATTCAACTAGAAAAGGAAAATGGGAAAAGTCAAAATTTAATGGAACAGAGATTACAGGAAAAACTTTAGGTTTAATTGGATGTGGCAATATTGGTTCTATAGTTTCAAATAGAGCTTTAGGTTTAAAAATGAAAGTGTTAGCTTTTGATCCATTTCTTACTCTTGAAAAGTCAAAAGAATTAGGTGTAGAAAAAGTAGAATTAGATTTTCTATTACGTAATTCAGATATAATCTCTCTACATACTCCTTTAACTGAAGATACTAAAAATATTATATCTGCTGAAGCTATTAGCATAATGAAGAATGGATCACGAATTATAAATTGTGCAAGAGGAGGCTTGGTTGATGAAGTGGCCTGCAGGGCTGCTTTAGAAACAGGACATTTAGCTGGTGCTGCTTTTGACGTTTATACTGAAGAACCAGCAAAGGCTAATATTTTGTTTGATGCTCCAAATTTAATTGCAACTCCCCATTTAGGTGCCGCTACCATTGAGGCACAAGAAAATGTAGCAATCCAAATAGCGCAACAAATGGCTGATTATTTAAATACTGGAGCAGTGACTAATGCAATTAATTTCCCCAATGTTTCATCTGAAGAAGCTCCTATACTAAAGCCTTATATCAGGTTGGCTTATTTACTAGGTTCTTTTTTAGGACAAGTTACACAAGAGGGTATTTATAGCATAAAATTAGAGTTAGAAGGTAAAGCATCAAATATACAAGATGGACCTTTATTAGCTAGTGCATTGGTTGGTATTTTAGAGCCTTCATCGGCGGCTGTTAATAATATTAATTCATCTTCTGTAGCTTCAAGTAGAGGTATTAATTTATCAACTATAAAACATGAAAGACAATGTGATTATGAGACTCTTATAAAATTATCAATAAAACATGATAAAGGTGACAGAACTATTTCAGGTACCTTAATAGCAGGAGATAAGCCTAGAATTATTAATATTCAAGGAATATCTATAGAATCTGATTTTCCAAAAAATGCTCTATATCTAAGAAATTATGATAAGCCTGGCTTTATAGGTGACTTAGGTAATGCACTAGGAAGAAAAGGGATTAATATAGCTTCATTTCATCTAGGGCGTCGAGATGTTGGTGGTGAGGCTATAGCATTAGTTGAGGTTGATGGTGGCATTGACGATAAAATAGTTGCTGAAATAAAAGATTTACCTCAGGTTTCAAGGGTTAATTCAATTTATTTTGATTAATACATGGTATATTCAAAGTTATTAAAAAATAATTAGATACATAATTAACTTTGTTATATAAAATATTAATTTATATTTTTAAGGTTGTGTTTTATGACTGACGTTATAAGTCAAAAAGGTTTGTTGCCTGCAGGATTAAATGATGTACTTTATCCTAGTGCAGAGATACAAGCAAAGACCATAGAAAAACTGTTGGATGTGTTTTCAAGCTACGGTTACCTTCGTGTTAAGCCTCCTCTTGTTGAATTTGAAGATAGTCTTTTATTAGACGGACCTGGAAGCTTATTAAAGGATTCTACTTTTAGAATTATGGATCCATTATCTCAAAAAATGATGGCTGTTAGATCTGATATGACGGCTCAAATTTCACGCATATCCTCTACACGTATGTCCCATCTTGCGCGTCCACTAAGATTATCTTATTCGGGGGATGTGTTAAGAGTTAAGGGTGATAGTTTTAATATGGATAGACAAAAAACTCAAGTAGGAGCCGAGTTAATTGGAATGCAATCTGAAAGAATAGATGCTGAAATAATACTTTTATGTGTAAAAAGTTTAGTTTCAATAGATGTTTCTTCTATAACAATTGATTTAAATCTACCTTTTTTAAGAGATTACTTATTAAAAGAAATACCTGTTTCTTCCAGGGACGAAATAAATGAGGCTATAGACAGAAAAGATCAAAATTTGATTAAGAAATTAAAAATTAAGAATTCAGATTTGATTTTAGATTTTATGAAGGCTGCTGGAGACTATAATCATTCAATAAAAATCTTATCTAGATTGAAGTTAGATAATTTCGCTGCAGAGGCAAGGGATTATCTTTTAAATGTTGGAAAAATTATTAAAGAAAATGACTCTTTAGTAAATATTTCAATAGATCCTCTTGAAAATCGAGGTTTTAAATATCACACAGGATTATCATTTACACTTTTCTCACAAAATCATAAAGGAGAAATAGCCAAGGGTGGAAGGTATCAAACTATTTCTAAAGAAACAGCTACTGGATTTACAATTTATACTGAAAAATTATATAATACTTCAAATGATTTAATTGAAAGAAATTTAGTTTATATTCCTTTTTTAAATATAAGAATTGCAGAAAAAATTATTAAAAAAGGGTATAAGGTGATCTTTGGTAAAAAATCAAATGATGATATAGAATTGGACGCTCGTGAAATGGGCTGCAAATATATTTGGAATAATGAAACTATTGAGAAAATAAAAGATTAATTTAAAATTAGGAATTAAGGATTATTTATGAGTAATGTTATTGTAGTAGGTACTCAATGGGGTGACGAAGGAAAAGGAAAAATTGTAGACTTATTATCTGATAGAGCTGATTTAGTTGTAAGGTTTCAGGGCGGTCACAATGCTGGTCATACTTTGGTTATTGATGGCAATGTTTTTAAATTATCATTATTGCCGAGTGGGATAGTTCGAGAAAACAAAGTTGTTTTAATAGGTAATGGGGTTGTTGTTGATCCATATCATTTAATAAAAGAAATAAAGCAATTAGAAGATAAAAATATAAAAATAAGCCCAAAAAACTTAATTATATCTGATAGTGCTTTTCTTATTTTACCAATCCATCAATTAATTGACGAAATAAGAGAAAAAAATCACGGTTCACAAAAAATTGGAACTACCGGAAGAGGTATTGGCCCTGCTTATGAAGATAAGGTTGGAAGACGTGGTGTAAGAATATGTGATTTCTTTGATAAAGAGGATTTTGAAACTAAGATTAAAAAAATATACGATTTTCATAATGTTTGGCTTCATGCATTAGGAGAAAAAAAACAAAATTATAAAAATATTATAAATGAATTATGGGAATTAGGAAATATTATTACCAAGTATACAAAACCTTCTTGGTTGGTAATTAATAATTTTAAAAATTCAGGGTCTAATATCTTGTTTGAAGGTGCACAAGGTACTTTTTTAGATATTGATCATGGCACTTATCCATTTGTTACTAGCAGTAATACTGTGGCATCACAAGCCGGAATAGGTTCTGGTCTTGGTCCAACAGCAATGAGCTATACGTTAGGTATTACTAAAGCATATACCACAAGAGTAGGATCAGGCCCTTTCCCTTCAGAAGACAATGGAAGTCATGGTAAAACATTAGGTATAAATGGACATGAGTTCGGAACGGTTACTGGTAGACAAAGAAGGTGTGGTTGGTTTGATGCAGTTCTGGTTAAGCAAGCTGTTATTCTTTCAAATATAAATGGTATAGCGTTTACAAAACTAGATGTTTTGGATGGTTTTAAAGAAATTAAAATCTGTATTGGTTATGAAATAGGATCAAAAAAAATTGATTATCTTCCTTCTTCAACAATAGAGCAAAAAAAAATTAAACCGATATATGAGACTATGAAAGGTTGGCAAGGAAGCATAGTAGGTATTAGAAATATTAAAGATTTACCAGTTGAAGCTCAATTATATGTCCAAAGAATAGAAGAATTAATTTGCTGCAAAGTTGTCTTAGTTTCTACTAGTCCTGAGCGATATGATACAATTGTTATAAAAAACCCATTTTTAATAAGTTAAGGATCATTCTAATATTATTTAATTAATTTTAGCTCTTTTGCTTTAAATTTCATAGCTTCTTGAAGTTTTTCGAATGCTCTTACTTCAATTTGCCTTATTCTTTCTCTACTTACTTTATATTCTTGGGATAGCTCTTCTAAAGTTTTAGGAGATTCAGATAGCCTTCTTTTTATTATAATATCTTTTTCTCTAGGTTTTAGAAGAGAAAGTGCTTCTAGCATCATTTTTTTTCTTATGTTATTTTCTTCTTGTTTTGCAAATTTTACTTCTTGACTATCTTCTTCATCAACAAGTAAATCTTGCCATTGACCTTCCTCTCCATCATGCCTGCTAATAGGTGAGTTTAATGAATGATCTCCCCCCAACATTCTTCTATTCATGTCAATTACTTCTTTTTTAGAAACATCTAATCTGTCAGCAATATGTTTAACCTGATTAGGAGAAAGGTCTCCATCTTCTAAGGCGTTAATTTTACTTTTAATTCTTCTAAGATTAAAAAATAGTTTTTTTTGATTGGCTGTAGTTCCAATTTTAACTTGTGACCAACTTCTAAGAACAAATTCTTGAATAGCTGCTTTTATCCACCACATAGCATAAGTAGCAAGGCGAAAACCTTTTTCTGGATCAAATTTTTTAACAGCATGCATCATTCCTATATTACCTTCTGCAATCAAATCTGCTACAGGAAGGCCGTATCCTTTATATCCCATTGCTATTTTTGCAACTAATCTAAGGTGACTAGTAACTAGTTTATGAGCGGCTTTAGTATCGCTTTTTTCTAACCAATTTTTTGCAAGTGAATATTCTTCATCAGCTTCTAACATAGGAAACTTTTTAATTTGATCGAGATATCTTCCTAAATTATTATCAGGAGAAAGTATTGATAAGTTCATTGACTGCGTATTATTCATTTTAACTCCTTATAATTAGTTATATAAGACTTTTTTTTATTTTTTAAAGAGTTTCATATATTTTTTAGACTATTTTTTAAGTTTTAAAAGTATTAATTAAATTAATCATATCATTTGGTAAAGGACTATTAAATTCAAGATATTTTTTTGTTATAGGGTGATTAAAATTTAGTTTTGTAGCGTGTAATGCTTGACGATCAAATAATCGAATAGATTTAATTTTTTCTTTTATACTTTTTTCAAATATAGTTTTTTGGGATAAAGGTTTGCCATATAACGGATCACCAACAATACTATGTCCCAAATCAGCGAGATGAACTCTAATTTGATGAGTTCTTCCTGTTTCTAATTTACATTCTATTAGACTTGCTAAAGGAGGGTAAATATCCAAAATGTTCCATTTAGTAATAGCCATTTTTCCTTTATTTGAAATAGCCATTTTCTTTCTATCAAAAACAGATCTGCCAATTGGTTTTTCTATATAACCTTGATTTTCAGGCTGTCTCCACACAATTGCATTATATCTTCTATCCAAATCATGTGCCTTAAAAGTTTCACAAAGTCTAGTATGAGATAAATGAGTTTTAGCAACAACCATTACCCCACTGGTATTTTTATCTAATCTATGAACTATGCCTGGTCTTTTTACTCCTCCAATACCTTCTAAATCTTTTCCACAGTGGTATAACAAAGCATTCACAAGAGTGCCATTAGGTGATCCAGGAGCAGGATGAACTACAATTCCGGCATCTTTATTTAAAACTATTATATATTTATCTTCATAAAGTATTTTTAAATTAATATTTTCTGGTAAAGGAGTAGCATCTTCAGATTTAGGAATAATCAGAGAAATTATATTTTGATTTTTTATTTTAAAAGAAGGGTCCGTTATAATAATATTATCAATTGATATATGACCTTGTTCAATTAATTTTTTTACTCTACTTCTGGATAATGATAAATAATTATTATCTAAATCTTGATTTGAAATTAAACTTGCTTTAAGCGCTTCTGTAACCCATATATCAAGTCTATTTATTGAGAAATCTAACTCTTTAATAGCAAATTTAATTTTTATAGGATTTAACATGTCTAATATTTTTAATCCAAAAGAAGAAATCAAGAAAAACACATTTCCTAATATAAGGATTATAAAGTTTTTTGCTATTATTTTAGGAGTTTTGATTATATTTGGCTTAACTGCCTTAATTATTGGATTAGCGAAAGGATATAATGATTTAGATTTAAAGACAGAAAAAATGGATAATTCATTTAATCAAGAAGCAGTAAAAATGACACCATTTACTTTTTTTCAACCAATTGAAGCTCAATTAATTTCAGCATCATTAGGTGATAATAATGAAATTTTGTTAAGGTATCAGTATCAAGGTAAAAATGTATTAGTTATTTTAGATAAAAGCACAAAGCAAAAAAAAGCTATTATTACTATTAAAAAGAAAATAGATGCCTGGAATTAAAAAAAATTTAATAAGAAAGATATATTAATGTCTAAAAAAATTATTTTAATGGGGACTGATACAGTTTCTGGAGTAGCTGCTGAAATATTAGATTCAATTATAGAGGCATCAAAAATTAAAACTTTGCCTTATGGAAACGATATTTTTACAAAAGAATGTAGAGAAAAAATATGCAAAATATTTGAAAAGGATGATATTGAAATTCTTCCTATGATGTCAGGATCAGCATCAAACTCCTTGGCGATATCAAGCTTTCTTCGTTCTTATGGTAGCGTTTTATGCCACAGTGAATCACATATAAACAAAGATGAAGGTGGTGCACCTGAGTTTTTTTCAAGTGGAGGGAAATTAATAAGTATATTCAATGAAAGTGGTAAACTTATAGCAGAAGATTTAAATAATAAAATAAATTCTTTAATTTTGAAAGGACCTTATAACTCCAGGCCATCTGGCGTTTCGATAACGCAACTGTTAGAAAATGGTACTATTTATAGTATTAAAGAAATAAAGGCTATCAGTGATGTATGTAAGAAACATAAACTTTTTCTACATATGGATGGAGCTAGATTTTCAAATGCAATGGCATTTCAAGAATCTTTGTCTCCAGCTGATGCTACATGGAAAATTGGCATAGATTGCCTCTCTTTAGGTGCAACAAAAAATGGAGCAATGGCAGCCGAAGTTATTATTTTTTTTAATTCTGAATTAGCTAAAGAGGCTAGGAATCAACTTAAACAAACTGGCCATTTAATATCAAAAACTAGATTTATTTCCGCTCAATTAAACGCATGGTTAAATAATGGATTATGGTTAACTCTAGCAAAGTCAGCAAATGAGAAAGCTATTTACTTAAGTAAAAAACTTTCAACATTAGATGAGTTTCAATTATTATACCCTACAGAAGGAAATGAAATATTTTTTAAAATTAAAAATACAACTTATAAAAGTATTCTGGAATTAAATATCATACCTAATTTATGGAATAAACTAGATGATGAAATGTTAGTTATTAGATTTGTAACATCTTTCGAAACAGAACAAAGTGAATTGGATGAATTAATTTCTCGAATTTACAATAAATTCAATTAAAAATTAAAGTCCATAATTTAAATACAATCCAATATTAAGAAAAGATGTACTTAAAAAAGATAAAATATTTTTTTCAAAAACAAATGCAAATATTCCAACAGTTGAATATCCATTTGATAATGGTAAAATGTATATTCTAAACATAAAAATCAACCATGCCATATAAAGTGGAATAATTGGTCTAATAAGAAAGAACGGTATTAATTTAATCATAAATTTAAAAATAGGATCAGTTATTTTTTTTAAAAGGTGATTAATATAAAAATTATTATCATCTGGAAGTAATATATTAAAAACAAATTTAATGATCATAATCCACATTAAAAACCCGAATAAATAATCAATTAAAATAAGCCATATTGGAAATAAATTAGTCATTTAATTCTTATATATATTAAAAACAAAATTTTAAATAAAAATTTAAATTTTAAATAAAAGTAAGTTAAAAACAATTTTTTATGATAGATAACTAATTATCCATTTATTATAAATTCTGAGGTTGCTATATGAATAATCCCCAATATATTTTTTCAATGTACAAATTAAATAAAACTTATCCTGGAGGCAAACAAGTAATTAAAGATATGAGTCTTTCTTTTTTACCTGGTGCTAAAATTGGAGTGCTAGGTGGCAATGGGACTGGAAAATCTACATTATTAAAAATAATGGCTGGAATTGACAAAGATTTTAATGGAGAAGCTAAACTAGCTGATAATATAAAGGTAGGCTATTTGGCTCAAGAGCCAGAATTAAATAATGATTTAGATGTATATCAAAACGTAATGGAAGGTATGGCTGAAGCAAAGACATTAGTAGAAGAATTTAATGAAATATCTCTTAAGTTTTCAGAAGAACTTACGGATGAAGAAATGAATGATACAATAATAAAACAAGGAGAAATTCAAGAAAAAATTGATAATCTAGATGCGTGGGATTTAGATAGAAAAGCTAATATAGCTATGGATGCTCTTAGTCTTCCTCCAGGTGAAGCAAAAATAGAACACTTATCTGGTGGAGAAAAAAGAAGAGTAGCACTTGCTCAGTTGTTATTATCAAACCCTGATTTTTTGTTATTGGATGAACCAACTAATCATCTCGATGCTTTATCTGTAGCTTGGTTACAGAGATTCCTTCATGATTTTCCTGGAACAGTAGTAACAATAACACATGATAGATATTTTCTTGATGAAGTAGCTGGATGGATATTAGAATTAGATCGAGGTGAAGGAATTCCTTATAAAGGTAATTATTCAGGTTGGTTAGAACAAAAACAAAAGAGACTTGAAATGGAAGGAAAAATAGAAGAGTCCAGAAAAAGACGGCTTGGAGAAGAGCTGGAATGGATTAGATCAGCGCCAAAAGCAAGACAGGCAAAGTCAAAGGCAAGAATATCTTCATATGAAGAATTGTTAGCTCAAGAACAAGAAAATATAATGAATTCAGGAAATTTAATAATTCCACCGGCCCCTCGGTTAGGAAATGAAGTTATAAATTTTACAGAAGTGTCTAAATCTTTTGAAGATAAATTACTTATAGATAAACTCTCATTTAAATTGCCCCCTGGAGGAATAGTTGGAGTTATAGGAGCTAATGGAGCTGGTAAAACAACTTTATTTAAGCTTATAACAAATATTGAAAAAGCTGATAGTGGTAGTATCAAAGTAGGAGAAACCGTTACGTTGAATTATGTTGATCAATCGAGAGATAATTTAACGCCTAACGAAACTATTTGGGAATCAATTTCTGATGGATTAGATGAAATACAAATTGGAAAACGAACAATTCAAAGTAGAGCATATGTTGGACAATTTAATTTTAAAGGGTCAGATCAACAAAAAATAGTCAGTCAGCTTTCTGGAGGAGAAAGAAATAGAGTCCACTTAGCCAAAACATTAAAAACACCAGGAAATGTAATTTTATTAGACGAACCAACAAATGATTTAGATGTTGATACTTTAAGATCCTTAGAGGAAGCTATTTTAAATTTTTCAGGTTGTGTTATTGTTATTTCTCATGACAGATGGTTTCTTGATAAAATAGCTACTCATATCCTTGCATTTGAAGGAGGTAGCCACGTTGAATGGTTTGAAGGGAATTATCAGGATTATGAGGCAGATAGAAAAAGAAGACTAGGTGAAGATTCACTTAATCCAAAAAGGATTAAATATAAACCAATTTCAAGGTAATATATTATTTAGTTTTATTTAATTTTTCTATTAAGATATCAAAATTTCCTTTATTACGTCTTAAAAGAGAAGTTGTCTCTGCCTTATGAGAGCTTATTAAAGATATATTCTCAATTTCTAAATCAAGTATTTGGTAGTTACTTTCTTTATTTAAAGCAACTTTCCAAAGAAGATTTACTGAAGGTTGAACTTTATCAAGGTCTTCAATAATCCCTCTTATATAAATCAACTTTGTTCCTCTAGGTTCAGTTTTAATTGTTTTATATGTAAGGTTTGATAATTTGTTTAGATGAACCTCAATCGTATTAATAATTTGATTTAATAACGCTGATTTATAACTTTGTTTTTGTAGATTAGTAGCTTTTTTCCAAAAAGGGCCAGTTGTAGCTCTTGCCATGAAATCAATATTAATATATTTTTCTATTAAAGATTTTATTTGTTTTGTTCTAATAATTGGATCTAAGTGAATGGTTTCTGTAGCATGAATTTTCGCTTCACTTAACAATAATTCAACAGTATCTTTAGCTTTTTTAAGGCCATCAGCCTTAACTTCCATGGTAAAGAGTAAAAAAAATAATTGAAAAATAAATAAGAAAATAAAAGTTGTTCTTATATAATTTTTATTGTAAAAATTTTTCAAATTCATAATCTTTCTCTAATTCTAGTTTTCTATTTTTTTTGTTACTATTAACTGTAGATCTTCTATTTTGTAAATAAAACGAACGCATTTTAATGTATGGATCGGATGATTTATAAATGCTATCAATTGTGTCTGATAATTTTTCTCTTGAATGAATAATTTTGATTGGTTGTTCAATTAAATTTATGTTATCAACTTTTCCTGAGATCATATTAGAATGATTTTGTTGATCAACAATAAAACCAGAAAATTGTCTTGTTGTCTTTGGACCTAGAAAGGGAACCATTAAAAAAGGACCTTCAGGCACTTTATATTTAGCTAAAGTTGAACCAAAGTCTTTTTTAATAACTTTTGTTTCATTATTATCTAAATCATAAAACCCAAGTGTAAGACCGTTCAATAAAAATTTAGCAGATGTTAAAATAGTGTTTTCAACGTTAAGTTGAAGTGTACTATTTATTATAGTATTTGGTAAGTTCATCCATTCAAGATGACTCCCTATACTATTTCTAGCTTTTTCTGGAATGTTTTCTGCATAACTTTTACTAATAGGGTTTATGATTTTGTCATCTAATTTTTTATTAAAATAAAAAACTTTTCTATTTAAACTTTCAAAAGGATCTAAAGTCGTAACATTAGAAGAAATATTGTTAGAACACCCATTTATTAAAAATAGAGATATTAAAAAAAAAATTTGTATATAATTAAATTTGTTCATCAAAAAAATCTTTATAAAATTTATATTTATTATTCATTAAATTTGTACAAGTTAAACAATGACTATGTTACACATATTTTATGTATAAAAAAATAAAAATAATAAAAATAATTTAAAATAAATGAATAATTTTTACAATCAAAAATCTTTTACGGATTTAAATGATCCACAAAAAGAAGCGGTAAAAACATTAGAAGGGCCATTATTAGTTCTATCTGGTGCAGGAACTGGGAAAACAAGAGTTTTAACCGCAAGGTTAGCTAACTTATTGTACAGTGGTGCAACCAATCCATGGAATGTACTTGCTGTAACTTTTACAAATAAAGCAGCTAAAGAAATGAAGTTAAGGTTAGAGACATTAATTGGACCTTCAGCTAATTCTGTTTGGTTAGGAACATTTCATTCAATCGCTGCCAAAATTTTAAGACAAAACGCAGAAATAGTTGGATTGACTTCTAATTATACGATTATTACACCTGATGATCAAGTAAGACTTCTTAAACAAATTATGGTTGATGAAAACATTGATATTAAAAAATTCACTCCAAAAGCAATGTCAGGCGTAATAGGTAGTTGGAAAGATAAAGGTTACAAACCAGAAAATGTTGATAATATAAATAACGATTTTTTTGCTAATGGCAAAGCTGTAAATATATATATAATCTATCAGTCACGACTAAAAACATTAAATTCTGCTGATTTTGGAGATTTGTTAATGCATAATTTAACAATTTTTCAACATAACCCAGATATTTTAAATAGCTATCATAATAAAATTTTATATTTCTTAGTGGACGAATACCAGGACACAAATACAACACAGTATTTGTGGCTAAGATTGCTAGCAGAAAAAAGTAAAAATATTTGTTGTGTTGGAGATGATGATCAATCTATTTATGGTTGGCGAGGAGCTCAGGTTGGTAATATATTAAGGTTTGAAAAAGATTATCCTTCAGCCAAAATAATAAAATTAGAAGAAAATTACAGATCTACTGGTAAAATACTTTCTGCAGCTAATAGTGTTATATCAAATAACAAAGAAAGATTAGGAAAAGAGCTAAGAACCTCGGCTGCTGATGGAGAAAAAATAGAATTAATAGCAGTATGGGATGGAATTGAAGAAGCAAGAAGAATCGGATATGAAATTGAAAATTTGTCTAATGTTGGGATTAGGCATGATCAAATGGCTGTATTAGTTAGAGCAGGACATCAAACTAGATATTTTGAAGAAAGATTTATTGAAATTGGAATTCCATATAAGGTGGTTGGCGCAAAATTCTATGAACGTTTAGAAATTAGAGATGCACTTGCTTACTTAAGAGTTATTCAACAGCCAAATGATGATTTAGCGCTTGAGAGAATTATAAATATACCTAAGAGAGGGATAGGTCCAAGTACAACTAATATGATACACAGATATGCAAGAAAAAATGAAATCTCTTTTTTTTCTGCAACAGAAGTATTATTAAGCACAGATGAGTTTAGACCAAATGTAAAAAAAACATTGCAAAACTTAATAAATCAATTTTATCATTGGACCAAAGAAGAAAAGGTGATTTCACAGACTGAATTAGCAATGAAGGTTTTTGAAGAATCTGGATATATAGAATACTGGCAAAATGATAAATCAATTGATAGTGAAGGCAGGCTGGAAAATATAAAAGAATTAATCAATGCTATGAGTGGATTTGAAAACCTTGCAGGTTTCTTAGAACATATATCACTAGTAATGGACGGTGATACTGAAGCTGAAGCAGGAGAAGTTTCATTGATGACATTACACGCTGCTAAAGGTCTTGAGTTTGATGCAGTTTTTTTACCAGGATGGGAAGAGGGTTTATTTCCAAGTCAAAGATCAATCGATGAATTAGGCTTAATTGGTTTAGAGGAAGAAAGAAGATTAGCTTACGTTGGTATAACTAGAGCAAGAAAGAAATTATTTATTTCATACACCGCCAATAGACAAATTCATGGTTTATGGCAAGGATCAATCCCTTCAAGATTTATATCTGAACTTCCTAAAGAAGATTTAAATGAAAATATTGAAGGTAATCTAGGTGCAGCAGCATCTAGTCATCGACAATTTGAATTTAATCAAATATCTAATCAAAATAATAATTATGGGCCTGGGTTTATTAGAGCTAAAAAAAATAAAATTAGCACATTAAATCATTATAATTCTTCAAAGAGAGATAATCAAAATAAAATAAAATCATCTTTTGCTACTCAGTTTAAACTCAGTCAGCGGGTTTTTCATCAAAAGTTTGGAATGGGTACTATAATTTCTGTTGACGGAGATAAATTAGATATAGCTTTTGATAAAGCAGGTGAAAAGAGAGTTATATCGAGTTATATAAAACTTTCAGAATAAAAAAAGGTTAGAATATGAAATTATGGTCAATAGGGATTTTAATAGAGGATACATTTAAAAATTTATATAGTGATTACTTTGAAGACTTTGATGGATACGTATCTTCGAGTTTATATAGTCAAGAAGACAATGCTCAAGAGATTTTTTCTTATTTGCCATCAAAACACTTATCTAATAAAAATAATTATTTAGGAGAATATCATTTAAATCAATTTTGGGTTTTAGAAGTTATATTTGATAAAAAACCTATAATTGAAATAATTGAAATAAAATTAAATTTATTATCAGAGCAGTTAAATATTAAAAAATATAAAGCTGAAAGTGATATCTTAAATGACACATTTGATTATAATATTATAAAGTTAACAAAAATTATTAATAAAAATTGGCTTGAGGAAAATAGAAAATCTTTTCCTATTATAAATATTGATAAATTTTGTATTTATGGAACTCACATATCAAAAAAGTATCCGTCTTATAAAGTTCCAATAAAAATAAATGCGTCAATTGCATTTGGAACTGGATCACACGCAACAACAAAAAGTTGTTTGAAAGAATTGATGCATTTATCAAAATTTTATAAGCCAAGAAAAATTTTAGACTACGGTTGCGGTACTGGAATCTTAGGAATAGCTGCTAAAAAAATATTTAAAAAAAGCGAAATTTATTTTGCTGACATAGATAAAAACGCAATTATGCTAGCAAAAGAAAACTTAAAACTAAATAATATTATATCAAATAAAATCTATCAAACTAATAGTCTTTTTTATAAAGAATATATAAAATTTAATAGTTATGATTTAGTTATCGCTAATATTTTATATTCGCCCCTTTATAAATTAGCTCCCGTTTTTAAAAAAATTTTAAAACATAAAGCAAAAATCATTCTATCAGGAATATTAAAACATCAAATTCCATATATAATAAATAGATATAAAATATTTGGTTTTGTAGTAGAAAAAAAAATAAGTATTGATGGATGGGGAGCTATAACGATGGTTCAAAAATGATAAATATTTATAAAAAGGAGAATAATATTTTGAAGAACAGATTAAGATTACTTCAAAATGAAATGACAAAAAATCAAATAGATTGTTATTTTGTTCCAAGAGTAGATATGTTTTCAGGAGAAGAAGTTCCTCAAAATGAAGAACGTTTAAAGTATATATCAGGGTTTTCTGGTTCTGCAGGTTTTGGGATAGTATCTTCTAATCCTGATATAAAATCAGCAATATTTAGTGACGGACGGTATAAACTTCAAATTAAAAAAGAAATTAATCAAAATTTTTTTGATAGTTTTGAAGGCAATATTAAAGAAATAGGAATATTCTTAAAAAAAAATCAAGATAAATTTAAAAACATTGGAATTGATCCCTGTTTAATAACTGTAAAACAATATTTCAGTCTAAAAAATATCCTAGAAAAAACAAAAATAAATATTAAATTTATACAATCTAATCTTATAGATGAAATATGGTATGATAAACCTATTCTTCAAGTAAAGGATATATTTACTCTTCCAATTAATAAAACAGGAAAATCGAGACAAAAAAAAATAGATGATTTAGCTAAAACAATAGATACTTTAGGTGGTGATTATTTTATTTTATTTCGACCTACAGGAAATGCATGGTTATTAAATATACGTGGTAGAGATCTTGATCATACACCTGTTTCTAGATCCTATAGTGTTGTTTCAAAACAAGGAAACATAAAGATATTTACAAATAATATGTCTTTTAATACTATTTTTAAAAATATTCCTAATATCGAAATATACGATTTTAATCAATTTTCACACTTTATTAAATCTATTAAAAATAAAGTATTTCTTATCGATGAAGATGTTCTTCCAATAATAATATATGAAGACTTAAAAAGTAATAAACTAATAACAAAAATAATAGAATGTCCTGTTGAAAAAGCTAAATCGATAAAAAACTTTCAAGAATTAAATGGTATGAAAAGAGCTCATCTCAAGGATGGATTGGCCTTTATCAAATTACTATATTGGTTTGAACAAAACGTTTATTCAAAGAAACTTAATGAAATATCTGTAGCTAAAAAAATATTTGAATTTCGTTCTCTAGAAAAAACATTTGTATGTGAGAGTTTTTCTACAATATCTGGTTTTGCTGAGAATGGTGCAATTATTCATTATAAGGCAAATGAAATTACTAATAAAACAATTGATAAAGACGGTTTATATTTATTAGATACAGGTGGTCAGTATTTAGAAGGAACCACAGACATAACTCGTACTTTACTTGTTGGTAAACCTAATAATGATATGATTGAAGATTACACATTAGTTCTTAAAGGGCATATTGCTATTTCACAAGCCGTGTTTCCTGAAGGAACTAGAGGAAGAGAATTAGATACACTTGCAAGGGCTTCATTATGGCTGAGGGGTAAAGACTATGCTCATGGAACAGGGCATGGAGTAGGTTGTTTTTTAGGTGTTCATGAAGGGCCAATATCTATTTCAAAACACACTGATTGTATAATAGAAAAAGGAATGGTTATTTCAAATGAACCTGGATATTATCGGAAGGGTAAATATGGCATTAGGATAGAAAATTTAGAAATAGTTTCAAAAGAAAATTTAAAGAATAATAATAAAAAGTTTTTATGTTTTGAAAATATTACTAGAGTGCCAATTGAAACAACTTTAATCAATCAAGCTATGTTAACTCAATCCGAAATTAATTGGATTAATGATTATCATTATAAGGTATATAGTGATTTATCAAAATTAATCAGTAGCAGTGACATTGTTTTATTAGATTTTTTAAAATTAAAAACTAAAAAGATTTAATTTTAAATATTATTTTTTTCTAAATTAATACTATTTAACCATTCTTCTTCATTCATAGTTTTAATTTTAAGTTCATATGCTTTTTTCGCCTTAGAACCGGAATCTGCACCTATTATAACTATATCAGTATTTTTAGAAACAGAACTACTAACCTTAGCTCCTAAATTCTGTAGTTTATTTTTAGCTTCGTCACGACTCATCGTATTTAAAGAGCCAGTTAATACAACAGTTTTTCCAGAGTATGGAGATTGTATGAATTTATGATGTACATCTAGGATTTGAATTTCATTTAATAGCTCATCTAGAGTTTTTAAATTTATCTCATTATTAAAATAATTAATTAAATCATTAGCGCTGCTATCGCCAATTTGATCAATAGAAATTAAAGTTTGGTAAGCATCAGATGTATTATCTTTGGATTTCTTCATTTCTGAACAAAAATAATTATAATTATTATAATGATATGATAATAATCTTGCGTTTGTCTCTCCAATTTGTCTGATTCCTAGTGCATAAATTAATTTATCTAGAGTAATAATTCTTCTAGATTCAATTGATTTTAAAAGCTTTGAAATCGATAATTCACCATATCTTTCTTTATTTTTTAAAAAATTTTTGTGATTTGAGATTTTAAAAATATCACTAAATTTACTTATTATTTGTTGATTATAAAAAAAAATTATTTGTTTTTCTCCAAGTCCAGCAATATCAAATGCTTTTTTAGATACAAAATGTTTTAATTTTTCAATTGCTTGAGATGGACAATTTACGCCTGACGTACATCTTCTTATAGCTTCATCTACGTTTTTATATGTTATATTATTGCATGATGGACAGAATTCAGAAGGGATATATTTTTTAGTTGTAATAGGTCTTTTCTCTTTAATTACTTTTACAATTTGAGGAATAACGTCACCAGCTCTTTGAATTTGAACAGTGTCGCCAATACGAATATCTTTCCTAAAAATTTCATCTTCATTGTGAAGAGATACATTTGATATGTAAACACCTCCTACTTTAGTTTTTTGTAATTTACCAACAGGTGTAAGTGCTCCTGTTCTTCCTACTTGTATTTCTATGTCCATTAAAATAGATTCAGCTATTTCTGGCGGAAATTTATGTGCGATTGCCCATCTTGGAGCTCTTGCCTGAAAACCAAGACGATCTTGATAATCCTTTTCATTTATTTTATATACTAACCCGTCAATCTCATAATTTAAAAAAACTCTCTTTTTTAATACCATATTATAGAATTCTTTAATTTGTAGAATGTTATCTACTTTAGTAATCTCTTCATTTATGATAAATCCTAATTTTTTCATTTTTTGTAAAAGATCATATTGTGTTTTAAATATAAATTCTTTAGAAGCTTCACCGATTGTGTATGCGTAAAAATTTAACTTTCGATCTTTAAGTATATTTATTTTTTTTGCCTGATTGATCCAGCTGCAGCATTTCTAGGATTTGCAAACTGAGCATTCCCTGAATCAATTTGTATTTTATTAAGATCTGTAAAGTTTTGTTTATTCATAAAAATTTCACCGCGGATCTCAATTAATTCTGGAAATTCTTTTTTTAATTTATGTGGGATGTCTCTAATAGTTTTTATATTATTAGTAACAATTTCACCATTCTTACCGTCACCTCTAGTTACAGCATTAACAAGTATTCCGTTTTGATATGTTAATGAAATAGATAATCCATCTATTTTAGGCTCACATACTAGCTCTAATAATGAATTTTCATTTATAGATAAAAATTTTTTAGATCTTTTTATAAAATCTTTTATGTCATTAATAGAAAATCCATTATTTAAAGATAGCATAGGTTTAAGATGGGAATATTTTTTAAATTGATTAGACGGAAGATATCCAACTTTATCTCTTTTTAAAAAATTTAATTCAAAATTTTTTTCAATTAAATTATCATAATCTGAACATAATCTATCGTACTCATAATCGCTAATTTCAGGATTGTCTTCCCCATGATATTTTTTATCGTGATACTCAATTTTATTTAATATTTGTTGTATTTTAAACTTAATATTTGTTTTCATGAAGAACTATTATTAATTAGTTGATATGCAGCATCTCTGGCTTCTGGGGTAACTATATTTCCTGATAGCATTCTTGCTATTTCTTCTATTCTATCTTTACCTAATAACTCTGAGACCCTGCTGTACGTAACTCCATCTATAGTATTCTTTTCTATCAAATAATGTTGATCTCCTTTCGACGATACTTGTGGAGAGTGTGTAATAATAATTGTTTGATAGGCTTTCCCAAGTTTAGCTAGCCGTATTCCAACTGCATTAGCCACGGATCCGCCAATTCCAGAGTCTATTTCATCAAATAATAACGTTCGATTATGAATATTTGTTTCCAGCACACATTTAATTGCAAGAAGAAATCTAGAAAGCTCTCCACCAGAGGCTATTTTATTTATTGGTTGCATGCTCATACCTACGTTTGTACATGCAGTAAAAGTTATTTTGTCAATTCCTTGATTTGAAAATTTATCTCTATCAAGATTATTGACTTCTATATTAAATTTAGCATTTTCTAATTTTAAGTATGGTAACTCTTTGTTTATTTCTTTTGATAAAATAGTTGCTGCTTTTTTTCTACTCTCTGAAAGTAAATTGCTAGCATTGTTATATTGTAATTTTGCTTCTTGATATTTCTGTTGTAAATTATTTATAATAGATTTGTTGTTATCAATTTCATTAAGATCTTTTTGCAAAGTTATTTTAATATTATTAAGTTCATCAATTTCACAGTTATGTTTTCTAGCTTGTGTTCTTAATTCGTGAAGACGATCATCTAAATTTTCTATACTTTCGGATACATATGTAGTTTGAAAAATTTCATTATTAATAATATTTTTTAATTCTTCTAGTTCTACAGTTGATTTTTTAATTATTTCTAATGCTTCTAATAAATTGCTGCTTGATACTAAATGGATACTATCTAATGTTTTAAATATTTTATTTGTCAGGTCTTCTAAACCATTATCTTGCTCAATTATATCTTTGATTTCATTGGTAGAAATAATTATTTTTTCTTGGTTTAATATAATTTTCCTTTTTTTATTTATTTCTTCTTCTTCTCCAGTTTTTGGGTCAATTAAATTCAGTTGTTCTAATGAATCTCTTAGCCAAAGTTCATTATCCAATTTTTTATTATATTCTATTTCTGATTCATATATTTTTTTCTTAAAATTATCTTGTTCTTCAAATGCAATTTTTGTATTTACTAATAAAACCTCATGTTTTGCAAAAGCATCTACTAAAGTAAGGTGGGTATTTGTATTTAAAAGCCCTCGATCTTCAAACTGACCTTGCACTTCTATAATTTGATCAGTTATTTCTACTAGTGCATTTCTAGATATAAGAACATCATTTACTAAACATTTTGATTTACCATCTTTATTAATATCTCTTCTTATTATTACTTCATCATCAAAGTTAATATCAAATTTTTTAAGTGTTTTAACTATTGAATGAGATTGAGGAAAATCAAATATTGCTGTTACTGAAGCTTGGCTTTCACCAGTTCTTATTAAATTAAAGTCCGATCTGTTTCCCAAAACTAAACCAATACTATCAAGTAATATTGATTTACCAGTTCCAGTTTCTCCAGTTAATACTGACAAGCCAGACTTAAACTCAATATTTAAAGCTTCTATTAACACAATATTTTTAATTCTTAATTCACGTAGCATATTTAATTTTAATCAAAAATTGTTTTTACATAATCTTTTATTGAAACAATAATCCCTTTTTCTTCATCATCTTTATTTGAATTTAATAAATCTATACTTAGTTTTTTCCATTTGCTATTAGGAAAATTATATATTAGTAATGCTTGGCTTTTTTTGGCTTCTGTTTCTAACCCAATCATAAGAAAAGCCTCATATAGCCTATATAATGTTTCAGGTATAAGGTTGCTGTTTTTATAGTCTACAATGATACTTTTAAATCTTTTAATTGCTGCTCCAGGTGCATTATTATTTAGATAAAAAACTCCAATTGATAATTCATTTAATGCAAGCTTGTTTTCAATAAATTGAATTTTTAATATACTATCTTTAGCGTATTTCCCATTTGGATATTTTGCCAAAATAGTTTTAAAAGAGTTTAATGCTTCTATTGTTACACTAGGGTCTCTTTGTTCTTTTGAGATTTGAATATAATAACACATAGCTAAGAGATAATGAGCGTATTCAGTATATTCATTAGCAGGGTTTAATTCAATAAAGCTATTTAGTTTTATAATTACTTTTTTTATTTCATTATTTTCATATAAAGAGTAGGCAGCCATTATTTCTGCATGAGAACTTAATTTAGAATAAGGATAGTTTTCTATTAATTTGTAAAATTCAATAACAGATTTTTTGTGAATCCCTTTTGACGAAAAGGAGACTGCTTCTTTATATATTTCTATGTCTGTTTTATTAGGTAAGGTTGGTAACTTTTTATTATTAGTTTGACTACAGTTTAATAGTAGTAAGCTAATAAATATACAAGATATTTTCTTTTTAAATTTCATAGTTTTAATATGTCCCTTAATAACTAAGTTTACAATGTACTATTTATTATTTTAAAGAGAATTTGTATATAAAAACTATTTTATGTAATTTGATTAATCAAAGTTAAGCTGCATTAGTCTTTTTTATATTATCATTATTTTTTTCTAATAAATTATAGTAATTATCTGTGTTATTAACATCATATTTAGATCTGATTTGATAGTTTGAAGCATCTTCTAGTATTTTTTTTATAAATTTATGATTTAACTTATGTCCAGGGGCATAACATTCTATTTTTCCAAGTATTGGCATACCAATTAAGTAGAAGTCTCCTATGCAATCTAAAATTTTGTGTTTAATAAACTCATTATCAAAGCGTAACCCTGATTCGTTAAGAATATTATATTTATCTACAACAACAGCATTGTTTAAAGTCCCACCTAATGCTAGCCCTGAAGTTCTCATTTTATTAATATCTTCAGCTAATGCAAATGTTCTTGCTCTTGAAATTTCATTAATAAAGTTAAAAGTAGAATGTTTATATATAAATTTATCATTTCCTATAATTGTATTTGGATAATTTATCTCAATATTAATTGATAATTCTTCAGCTGGAGTAATTGAGATATATCTATTATTATCATAGACACTGACTTTTTTAAGTAATTTCAAATATTTCTTACCTACGTCTTGTTCTATAGTGCCAGATTTAATTAATCTCTTTGTGTATTCATCTGAACTTCCATCCATAGCAGGCAATTCAGGTGAATTAATTTTTATTTTTGC
>CAJJBL010000033.1 GCA_905182395.1 alpha proteobacterium SCGC AAA536-G10
AAAATAATAGAAAGTTATAAACTATTAGTTTCTAATGGAGCGTCCCCTGTTCCAATCCCAATACAAAATGCAGCTTCAGCTTTATACGATGATGAAGATCATCAATTAAAAGCCTGTCAGCATTATGATAAAAACTTTGAGATTGTAGAACGTTATTTAAGACCGTTTTATTCAGATTTCAATATTCCAGAAGCTGGATTTTTTTTATGGTTACCAGTCGTTGATGATGAGGAAGCTACAAAAATTTTATGGAATAAATTTGCGTTAAGAGTTATGCCTGGTAGTTATATGGGTAATGAGATAAATGGCATAAATCCTGGAAAAGGATTTTTAAGAATTTCAATTGTTGATGAAATAAACATAATTGAAGATGTAATGAAAAGACTTTGCTTGTTTTTACAATCGTATAATAATAAATAGGCTATTTTTGAAATGATTCAATCAGATAATGAAAATAAAAAATCTGACTTTTTAATTAATTTTTTAAATAAAATTATAAGTATTTTTCTTATTTTTATTTCTATTTCATTATTTTTAATTATGTTTTCATTTAATCCAGATGATACAGGCTGGGGTTTTATATCAAATAAAAATCCTTCAAATCTGTATCAACAATATGGAGCATGGGTAGCTGGTTTTATTATTAGAGAATTAGGAATTGTAACTGGAGTATTGATGACTTTAGTTTGTTTAAACTGGTCTTTTAAACTTTTTAATAAAACTTTAATAAATCATTTAAAATTTAAGCTTCTAAGCTTTATCTTAATGGTTTTTCTTAGTTCTATAGGAGGAGCTTATTTAGAAAAAATAATAATTCTATATTTAGGATTAAATTTTGATGTTATAAATCAAACTGGTCTTCCACAAAAGATTTTATTAGATGTAACAAATCAGATTAATTTAATTTCAAATTTGGAATATAATTATAACGAAGCAATATTTGGGATAAGCGCTTTTTTAACATCTATTATTATTTTTCTATGGGTTTCATCAATAAATTCAAAAGAAATAAATGTTATAAAATTAATTATTAGGCCATTTATTTTACCTTTTATTTGGGTTTTAAGTATTTTATACAATCTTTTTTTTAAATCATATAATATTGATGAAGGAGAAACTTTATTAAAAGAAAAAAATTTAAATTTAGGATATTTTTTTAAAAAAATTATAACAAAGCTGAATATTCAAAAGTCTGTCTTTAAAAGAAAAAAACCACAAATTCGAAAAAATCCAATTTTAATTAACAACAATAATATAAGTTCAAAAAAATTAAAAACATCTAAAAGTGATAATGTGTTTCAAGATAATTTAGCTTTGGCTTCTGAAAACGGATTTATTTTACCACCAATTAAATTATTACAAAATATAACAGAAG
>CAJJBL010000034.1 GCA_905182395.1 alpha proteobacterium SCGC AAA536-G10
GCAACGGTTTATTTACACTTTTAGAAACATTTATAATAGATTTATTTTGATTTGAATTCATAACAATAAGAAATAAGAAAAAGAACCAATATCTAAACATATTTAAAGTTATTACATTATAAAACTCAGATAAATATTTTGTTACGCCATTCATACAAGAAAAACAAATCACAGCAGAAATTATAAAAAAAATACCTTTAGTGTTTTTTAGAATAAGCATTATTATATAATCCTTAAAAAGGGATCAAAACATTAAATCATATAAAATTCTTAGATATATACTTTTTTAGATGTTTTTTAATTACTGAACATATATTACAGTGTAGTAAGAAAATATTTTTTCATTACTACATGTATAATATTTAATAAACAAATAAAGAAGATAAAATGAATTTATTACCTAAAATATATATCATTCATGAAAATGAAGAATGGCTGACACCTCTAAGATTATCTCTAGAAAAAATAAATGTAGATTATGAAGAATGGTTATTGGATACCAAATTAATAAACATTGAAAAAAAACCTCCTGAAGGTATATTTTTTTCAAGAATGAGTGCTTCTAACTATACAAGAAATCATTTCCATTCTAATCAAAGCACAAAAATTATATTACATTGGCTAGAAAGTTATAATAGAAGAGTTATAAATGGAAGTAATGTTCTTAATATAGAGCTATCTAAATCTTTACAACAAATAGAATTAAATAAATTTGGATTCAAAACCCCAAAAACTATTATTTCTGTTGGGAAAGAAAAAATTATTAATGCTGCTAAAGAATTGAATATTTGGCCAATGCTTTTAAAACCTAATCAAGGTGGTAAAGGATTAGGTATTAACTTACTTAACTCAATTAAAGATCTAGAAAGTTTATTAAAACAAGATTTAATAGAGTCAACTTTAGATAACGTTTGGTTATTACAAGAAAAAATTGAAACTAATGATGATTTTATTACAAGAATGGAATTTGTTGACAGCTCTTTTTTATATTCGCTTAATGTTTTTTCTCAAGGTAGCTTTGAGTTATGTCCAGCAGATGCCTGTGAAGTTAATTTTGACGAATTTTGTCCAGTTAATGAACAATATAATTCAGACACAAAAAATGAAATAAAGTTTATAATTGAAAAAAAACCTGATTTAGAACTAGCAAAAAGAATTGGTTTATTTCTTCAAAAACATCAAATAGAAGTTGCAGGTGTTGAATTTATCAAAAATGTTAATAATGAACCCATAATATATGATATTAATACGAATACTAACTATAATTTGAAAGCCGAAGATGAAGCTAAAACATCAAAAAAAGGAATGGATTCAATTGCTCAATTTTTAAAAAATGAATTAATAAGAATATATAAATAATAATTTAAATTTAAAAAATATTGTAACATTTTTTTATTATATTAGAATATTTATATGAAAAAATTACTTTTAAAAATCATAGTTATTACTCAATTAATTATATTTTTTCCATTAGCATCATTTGGAGATACATTTATTTATTCTGGAGGTTGTTTCTGGTGTACAGAAGCTGACACAGAAAAACTGAGTGGTGTAACTGAAGTAATAAGTGGCTTTACTGGAGGTTCCACTCCTAATCCAAAGTATATGCCAGGGAAATGGGGTGATCATAGAGAAGCCGCACTAGTAATTTATGACCCCAAAATAATAAGTTTTGAAGATCTAGTTACTCACGTATATAAAACTATTGATTATGAGGATAATGACGGACAGTTTTGTGATAGAGGAAAGTCCTATTCTCCAGCAATTTATTACAAAAATACTGAAGAGAAAAAAATTGCTCTATCATTAGCACCTAAATCATCAATTGTACCAATTGAACCTGAAGGAAAGTTTTATCCTGTAAGAAATGAACATCAAGGGTACGCTAAAAAACAAAATTATAAATATGAATATTACAGATTTGTCTGTGGTCGTGACAAAAGAATTAAACTCTTAAATAATTAATATACAAATAGACAAAGGTTAAATTATGAAAGCTTACTGGGTAGCTAGGTCAAAAATTATAGACCAACAAAAATATAAAAAATATACAGATCAAGTTCCTGTTATCATTGCTAAATTTGATGGAAAAGTTTTAGCTAGAGGTGGAAATTTCAAAATATTAGAAGGTAGTGACAAATATCATAGATTTATAGTTATAGAGTTCCCTAGCCTAAAGCATGGTGAAGATTGTTGGAAATCTGAAGATTATCAAAAAGCCTCTTTTCATAGAAGAAATGGTGCGGGTGAAGTTGAATTAATTTTAGTTGAATCAGGTGATGCAACAGAATAAATAATAAAGATTTAAAATGAACTTAGTTAATAAAAATGAAGTTATTTTATCGACACCTTTTAAAATTATATTAGGTGGATTTGGACCTCCTAATACATCCTTCAGTAAAGCCCTTAAATTTATTGGTGATCAAATAACCAATGAATTAAAACAAGAGGTAGAAGTAGAGTATATTTTTAATATTATGGATTTGGGATATAAAAGTGAAGATGTTATAAAACTCACTGAAAAAGGAACATTAACAATATCATATCAATCTTCAAGCTATTTAACTAACACTGTACCTGAATTAGGTTTAGTAGATTTACCTTTCATTTTTGATAATAACGAACAAGCTAGAAAAAATATAGATGGAGAACTTGGTAAATATTTAAATAATAAAATTGAAGAAAAAATGAAATTCAAAATACTTGGCTATTTTGAAAACGGATTCAGACATATTTCCAATAAAAGAAACCCTATAATAAAACCCCAAGATCTTAATGATATGGAAATAAGAATTCTTCCAAGTTATATTCATAAAAGAACATTTGATTTATTAGGCTCAAAACCAATAAAGATGGATTTAGTAGATGCAATTAGCAAAATTGTTAATGGCACTATAGATGCGCAAGAAAACCCTTTAGCTAATACAGTTACATATGGAGTGCACAAATTTCATAAATACCATACCTTATCAAAGCATTTTTATGTTTCTCGATTTATAATGTGTAATCTTGAACAATATATAAATTGGCCTGAAAATATAAAAATTACTGTAGAAAAAGCCATAAAAAATTCTATTATCTTTCAACGTAAAGAAGCTGAAAAAGAAACTATTGATGCATATAAAACTCTAATTGAACATGGTTGTGAAATAATTGACTTAAACTCTGAAGAATCTAATAAATTTAAGGAAATAGTTCAACCAATATATAATGAGGCAAAAGATCTCTTTAAAGTCGATATTTTTGATTTAATAAAAAAATAATATAGTCAAATTTTATAGGATGATTAAAAATGACTGCATATATAGTAGTTAGATCTGATACAAGTAAGGTTAGCAAAAATAAATTTAATATATGGTATGAAGAAGAACATCTAGCTGAAGCACTAAATGCATTTAATGCAATGGGCGCAAAAAGAGGTTGGATTAACGATAGTAAAATTCATCTAGCTATTTATAAATTTAAAAACATTATATTAGCCAAAAAAGCTCTTAAATCAAAAGCATTAGATAATCTAATTAAAAAGTTTGATAATCGTTGGAATAATAAAGTTTTTAGGACAAGAGAATTGATTGAAACTATTCAAGAAATATAAATTTAAAAATATTATCTAATCATTCAATATATTTGATATTTCAATTAAATTTTCATCAGGATCTCTGATATAAATAGATATAATTGGCCCTGTGGCTCCTGTTTTCTTAACAGGACCATCTTCAATTTTGATTTGATTATTATCAAAGATATTTTTCCAATCATTAACAATAACATTACTTATAAAACAAATATCAACAGTTCCTGGCAAAGGATTCTTTGCATGAGGCTGAAAAGGTTTTAAAACCTCATGTAAATTAATTTTTTGATTTCCGAAATGTAATGATTTCCTTTTAGTATTATCAAAAGAAGAATGAAATTCTCTTAATTCCATTCCTAAAATATTCGAATAAAAATTTATTGATTTATTGATATTTTTAACAGTTATGACAATATGATCTATAGAAAGTGTCATAATTTTAAATTACCTTTAAAAAATATTTACTAAAATTTCTTATATTATATATTTAAATATTAATTTAACCAGAAAGTTTTATTTATGAATTTATATAAAAAAAATATTTTTTTAATTTTCTTATTTTTTATATTTTTTCCATTACATTTATTTGCTAATGACAGCCATTTTCCATCATCTGGATTTGATTGTAAAGATGAACAATATCAATTTGAATTTATTTTTGATAGATCAAAAGACATGGATAATCCAACTGTTTATAAAAGAATAAATGGAAATTTTAGAGAAATTGGAAATGTTATAGCTGAAAAACAAGGTGCTTATGTTTTATGGGAAGATAAAGATTTTTTTAAAACAACAGATTTTGCATGGAGTTTTGATAAAGTGACTTCAAAATTATCTTCAATAGTTTTAAGTGTAGGAATGGGAATAGAAGATTTATCGTTAGTACCAAAACCTATGACTTGTATTCAAAAAATTTATTATTATTAAATAAATGTTATTAGTAAAATTAATCTTAAATTGATTAAATGTGTATTAAAACTACTTCTTATTATGGAATCTATATATGAAAAGGAAGTAAACTTAATATAGTGGCTTTATCATAAAAAATAAGAAACCTCTAAGTAGTTGAATAAGAGGTTTTTTTATTTACATATTACTCATCATACATTATAAAAATTGAAAATACTTTAGAACATCAGGTTAGTTCTTTTGTATGATAATTTAATGAATTGGTCTGGTAGCTCAGCTGGATAGAGCAACTGCCTTCTAAGCAGTAGGTCACTGGTTCGAATCCAGTCCAGATCACCATTAAATCAAACTTTTGATCTCACTATTTAAGGTATAATAATGTTTTTTGGATTAGGATTAGTCAAAGGAACTTTTTTAGGATTAGGAACAGGCATAATAATAGGACTCGCAATTAAAAAAGCATGTAAATCTAACAATAAAAACCAAAACTTAAATGAAGAAATAAACAAAAACCAAAAAAATGCTCTTAATAATAAAGATGAAGTAAGTAAATAAAATTTTAGATATTTTTTTACTGCATATTTATTTATTCCAGTCAAAATACCATTTTTTGAATAAATCATATTGTTTTTTAGCGTAATTCATCTGACTATCACTTAATTTGTCAGTTGGATTAAAGTTTAGAGAATAAGCTTTATCTCCATTTAGTACCATCAAGTATTTATAATAAAGAACTAAATCTGGACCTTCATCAAAAGACGACAGAACGCCAAGTGCTTCCTCAAGTTCTTTAGCCTTTATTCTTGCAATAGAGTTACCTTTCTCAGCTTTTTGACATAGAGAAACCAGATGTAACACTTCTTTTGGAAAAGCATTCCCCACACCTGTAATAGCTCCAACAGCACCACAATTTACATATCCATGATATACAGTTGTATCAACTCCAATCATTAATGCAATGTTATCATCTTTTGAAGTGATATTTTCTGCTGCGTAAGTTAAATCCTTAGCACCTCCAAATTCTTTAAAACCTACTAAATTAGAAAACTCTTTTCTTAAATCAAAGAAGAGATCTGCACGAGTTGAAAAACCATAATAATGACTATTATAAATAACCGCGGGAAGGTTAGGTGCTGCACTAAGTATAGATGCAAAATGTGATCTTTGAGCAATTATTGAAGGACCTCGAGATAAAACTCTAGGAATAACCATTAATCCTAATGCACCAACTTCATCAGCATGCTTAGCATGAGCTGTTGCTTTTTTTGAGTTAATAGCTCCTGTTCCAACTATTGTCGGCACTCCTGCTTTAACTAGTTTAGCAACGCCCTCTTGTCGTTCTTCATCAGAAAGAAGTGGCCAGTCACCCATAGATCCACAATAGATAACCGCTGACATACCAGCATCAATTAATTCTTTGCCTTTAATAACTAACAAATCAAAATTTGGAGATAAATCTGGATTACATGGAGTCATTAACGCAGGCATACAACCTTTGAATACATTTTTCATTTTACAAACCTTTTTTATTTAACTAATGAACATGTTAAATTAACAAACTAATTATTTCAAGATATAAAATATGAAATAATTAGCCGTTAATTGAATAACCTCCATCTACAGGTATTGCTGTACCTGAGATAAAATTTGAACCATCACTTGATAAGAAAACAGCAATCCCACCAAGATCATCAGGATTCCCCCACCTTCCAACTGGGGTCCTTTCTTCAACTCTTTTTTGTAATTCAGGTATGTCAACTCTTGCCTGTTGAGTTAATTTTGTATCAATATAACCTGGCAAAACTGCATTAACCTGAATATTATCTTTAGCCCAAGAATTAGCTAAACTTTTTGTTAACTGAACAACTCCCCCTTTACTTGCAGAGTAAGCGCTTCCAAGAGGAGCACCAAACAATGAATGCATGGATCCTATATTAATTATTTTCCCTCCTCCAACAGATTTAAAGTGAGGAAAGCAAGCTTTAGAACATATAAACATACTAATTAAATTAGTATCGATTATTGATTTCCACTCATCTAGTTCATAATCCTCAGGTCTTTTTCTTATGTTGGTTCCTGCATTATTAATTAAAATGTTTAATTTACCAAAGTGAGACATAGATTTTTTAATCATTTCATCACATGAACTTTCGCTAGTTACATCTACGTTTAATGAAATACAATCAACATCAATACTTTTTAATTCTTCAATTGATTCATTATTTTTATCATCATTTCTTCCAGCTATAATAATTTTAGCTCCAGCTTTTCCTATAGCTTTTGCCATTGAAAAGCCTATACCACCATTACCCCCAGTTACTAGAGCTACTTTTGCAGATAAATTAAAAAGTTCCATTTCAAATACTCCTTTAATTAGTTACCAATTTTCTTGTGAAGTTCTTATATCTAATTCAAAAGACCATGCATTTTTGTTTTGATTATATAAAAACATATAAGCATTAGTCACACTTTCTAAATCAATAAGCTTGCCTTCTTTAACTCTCTGATCAAAGTCTACAAGTTTATTCTTAATCCTATCACCAGCTAAACCTCCGTCAACAATGATATGCCCAACATGTATTGAATTTAATGCGTATTCTTTAGCAATTGCTTGTGCTAGATTCCTTAGAGCTCCTTTAGCTGAATTAAACGCACCAAAATTAGATTTCCCTCTTAATGAAGCACTGGCTCCAGTAAATATCAATGTACCTGCTGTTTTTTCATTTAAAAAAGTTTTAATAACTTCTTTGGAAAACAAAAAACCACCAAAACAAGAAGTTTCCCAACTTTCTTTAAAGTAATCAGCTTCCATATCAACAATTTTACCTGGCCGGTTATTACCAACATTGTAAATCGCAAAATCTAAACCAGTTCCGACTTTATTCATCATAGCTTTCACTTGATTTTCATTAGTAGTATCAACAACTACTGCTTGGGCATTATTTCCATCATTGCGGATGCTATTTACAACTTTATCAAGTGATGACTGCGTCCTACCAGCAACAAAAACTTCAAAATTACTTTTAGCAATTTTTTTACATAATTGAGCACCTAAACCTTTTAGCGGACCTACCCCTATTATTAAGGCTTTTTTCATTTTAATCCCTTTTGAAGGTAATGATTAATTAATATAAGAATTAATAATACTCATAAGAGTATTTAACCTGATCTTGACATCTAATAATTGATTTCTTAAATTTTGATTTTCTTTTGCAAGTTTTTTGATTTGAACTTTGTATAAGCTTTTGTTTAAATCGGAATGTAATGGTTTTTGCACACTTTGGTTAGCTTTGCACGAATTGTAAATAGTTATTTCCTCAGCAGATGTACCTTTTAAAATGCAGTCATGAGAAAAACTATTTGCTGAATAAAAAATAAAAAATAAAAAATATATAATCTTCATATTATTACTTCTCGCTAAATAAATTACATATAATAGCATTACATATTAGTTAAACAATAAACAAGAGATAAAAAATGTATGCAAGAATAGTTTATTTTCAGGAAACATCAAAGACAAATTGTAACATGGTTATTACTATTTTCTAGAACATAATGATATCAAGAACTATTTTAAGCGGTTAATTATACACTCAAATTTATTGAGATCTTGATACTACAGAATTTATAATTTCTTTACTTTAAAATAAAACAAAAAATTAGAAAACAATTTTTATAAAAGTAATTTAGTTTACAAAATTTTCTTCTTTTACAAAGTTTTTATTTTTTATCTGATTTATTTTTTCTATAAATAAATTACCATACCTTTTTAATTTTTTTTCACCTACACCATTAATTCTTGAAAATTCATTTAAATTAATTGGCTTATCAATGCTTATTTCAGTCAATGTTGCGTCAGAAAAAATTAAATATGCTGGAAGTTTTTGTTCTTTTGCTAACTCAAACCTCATTTTTTTCAATTCATTAAAAATCATTAAATCCAATTCTTTAAATTTTTCTTTATTGATATTGCTAACTTTAGAAACTTTAGAAACTTTAGCTTTCTTCGATGTTTCCTTTACATTGGCAAGATATTTCTTGTTCCCTTTTAATACAAGCATACCCTCTTCGGTTATTTTTAAACCACCAAAATTTTCTATATCAATCATTAAAAGACCAGATGATATCATTTGTCTTATTAAGCCTTGCCAAAAAGATTTTAATTTTTCTTTGCCTACTCCAAACGTAGGCAATAAATGATGCTGTTTGTCCATAATTTTTTGATTTGAACTTCCAATAACAATATCTATTACATGAACTGATCCAAAACATTGTCCTGTTCTAGCTATTGCAGACATTAACATTTGTGCAAACACACTTAAATCAGATACAATTGGTGGGTTCAAACAATTGTCGCAATTATCACATTTTATAAGATCATCATCAAAATAGGATAACAAAGCCTTTCTTCTACAACTAGATGTTTCACAATATGCTAAAAGAGCATCAAGTCTTTTATTTTCTCTAAGCTTATATTGAAATTCATCATTTCCTTGTTCTATCATTTTACGTCTAATTATTAAATCATTAAGACCATAGATTAACAACGTATCTGCATTAAGACCATCTCTTCCCGCTCTTCCAATTTCTTGATAAAAAGCTTCCATACTGCCAGGTAAATTTAAATGAACAACATACCGAATATCAGATTTATCAATTCCCATACCAAAAGCTATTGTTGCAACAATAATAATTTTTTCATCAGACATAAATTTTTCTTGGTTATTTTTTAAAGTCTCTGCATTATGACCAGCATGATATGGAAGCGCATTAAAGCCCTCTTTGTTTAAAAAACTTGCAACCTCATCAGTACCTTTTCTTGAAAGACAATAAATTATCCCGCTATATTCTTTTCTAGGTAACAGAAAATCCAACAATTGATTTTTCCAATTAACTTTTTGTTCTACTGCTAAAAAAAGATTGGGCCTATCAAAGCCTTTAACAATAATTTTAGCTTCTCCATTTGTTAATTTATTTGATATATCTGCTCTAGTTGCCTTATCAGCAGTAGCTGTAAATGCGGAAATAACAGTATTAGGAAAAAAGTTTTTTAATAAAGATAATCTCTCATATTCAGGTCTAAATGAAGACCCCCATTTTGAAATACAATGAGCCTCGTCTACAACAATCATGTCTAATTTTAACTGTTGAAGATTATTTAACATATTATCTGTCATTAAACGTTCTGGGGACATATATATTATTTTACACTCACCTGACTGAAATCTTTTAAAAGAAAGATTATTTTCTTCAGCACTTAAATTTGAATGTAATTTTTTAGCATTTATTCCCAACAAATTAAGTCCATCAACCTGATCATTAATTAACGATATTAATGGTGAAACAACTATAGTTTGATTTTTAAAAACTAATGAAGGCAGTTGGTAACACAACGATTTTCCAGAACCAGTTGGCATAACAACTACTAAATCTTCTTTATTCAATATATCATCTATTACTTCTTCTTGACCATCTCTATAATCTAAGAAACCAAAAATATTTTTTAATTTTTCTTTAGCATCATCCTTAAAGAATTTAATAGCTTGAGAGTTCATATAAAAATATCTACTAATTATGAGGTAAAATAAAAAAGAAAAATTAACTGTTATGTTTTAATATAGATGTGATTTAAATAATATGTTAAAATAAAAAAAATATTTTGGAGGGAAAATTATGAACCATATAGTGAATTCAAAGGAATTAAGAAGTCAAATAAGTGATGAAGAATGGCAACTTAGATTGGAGTTAGCTGCAACTTATAGACTAATTGCACTATATGGATGGGATGATTTAATTTACACACATGTTTCATTAAGAATTCCTGGTCCTGAACATCACTTTCTTATAAATCCTTATGGAATGATGTTTGATGAAATAACAGCTTCTAGCTTGGTTAAAATTGATTTAAATGGTGAAGCTGTTATTGAGACCCCTTATGAAGTAAACCCTGCAGGATTTACTATCCATAGCGCAATTCATTCTGCAAGAGATGATGCACAATGTGTTCTTCATCTTCACACAAATGATGGCGTTGCAGTGTCAATTCAAAAAGATGGTTTATTACCTATAAGTCAAACTTCAATGTTAATACATCCCCACATTGCATATCACGACTATGAAGGTCTTGCCTTGGACCATACTGAACGAGATAGATTAATTGCAGATATTGGAGATAAAAACTTATATATACTTCGAAATCATGGCACATTATCAGTAGGTCAAACTTGTGGAATTGCTTTTATGGGAATATATTTTCTTGAAAGAGCTTGTTCATCTCAAATTCGAGCACAGTCTGCAGGAAACATTAACATGCCCTCTAAAGAAGCTATAAAAACAACACAAGAACAATCTATAGGTATGTTTGATCTTGGAAAAGATAGACTAGCTTGGCCAGCATTATTAAGAAAGCTAGACAGAGAATCTCCTGATTATAAAAATTAAATCTTAGAAGGCAGACTTAGCTCCTCCAGTTTTTTGTGTTGTAAAAATAGAACTATAATCTTGGGCTGGAGGAAGAGGTAAGACTACTGGTACATTTTCCATTCTAGGCTGATAGTTTACTTTTCCACAAACCATTTGATTTTCCATTTGTGTACATAAGTCCACTGGATTTCCATTTTTAAGGTATGCCCCTACGCCAACCAACGGCCACGCATCAGCAGCATTACATTCATAAAAAAGCATTAATCTGTCTCTATCACTGTTATTAGGAGCTGAGCCATGCAAAGTTCTTGCATGATGTATTGTCATAGATCTTGCTTTACCTGTCAAAGTTATAGCTTTACTAATATCAAAATTTTTATCATCTGGGTTAATTGCCCCACAAAAAACACCATTATTATTATGACTTAGAACAGGGCCTTTGTGACTTTCAGGGATTACCATTAATGGACCGTTATCAACATCAACATCATTTAGCATTAAACCCAAAGCTAACACATTATCATTAGTATGAGGATAAAAAGCCCAATCTTGATGCCATTCCACTGCAGCACCTCCACCAGGAGCTTTTGTATTTAATTTGCTAGTTTTTAGAGAAATGTCTTGGCCAAGAAGATCAATTAAAATATTTTGAATTTTAGATTCTTTTATAATATCCCAAAAGAATTTTGTATGTTGATGAGGCTGTTTAATTCTCTTTAAACGTGGATTAGTTGATGAATGTCCATCTTCTAAATCATATATGTTATCATTATTTTTTATAGCTTTAGATTTTTCATAAAAATTATTAACAATACTTAACATCTCATCAAGCTGATCTTTAGATATTACATCTTCTACTAAGAGATACCCTTGTTCGTTATAAAACTTAATATCATTATCAGATAATACCATTAATCTTCTCCATTCAAAATTAAAAATATATGATATTGTACAAAATCATAATAATTAATATGTTAATTGTTAACAAAACTAAAACAAGAGAAAAATGACTAGTAATTTAATAAATATTGATAGCCGTCAAGCGTGGTTAAGACTTTTTCTTGTCTTTACAATGAGCGTATTGGGGACAGCTGGGATGTGGTCAGTGGTAATAATAATGCCCAGCATTCAAAATGAATTTCAGTTAGACCGAGCTGCGTCAACTTATCCTTATGTTACAACTATGTTTGGATACGGATTTGGTAATGTTATAATAGGTAGAATGTTGGATAAAATAGGAATTAAAAAACCTATAATATTTGCCTTATCCTTACTAATAACATCCTATCTATTATCAACTTTAGCAAATAATATATTATGGTTATCTATCATACAGTTTTTTTTAGGGTTTTCTGCTGCTGCTTTTTTTGGGCCAATGATGGCTGATATATCAAAATATTTTAATAAGAGAAAGGGATTAGCTGTATCTTTAGTTGCTAGTGGACAGCATCTATGTGGCGCTATATGGCCGTTTATAATTAAAGATTTTCTTATTGAAGGAGATTGGAGAAATGCACATCTTTTCATTGCTTTAATATGTAGTATATTTATACCAATTCTATTTTATTTTATTGGCAACAAATCACCAAACTCAAAAAATAATACATTGGTTTTGGAAGAGATAAAAAACACAAATTCAAATTTAAAATTACCAATAAGTAATCAAAGAGTTCAAACATTACTTATGATAGCAGGTGTTTTTTGCTGCGTAGCAATGGCAATGCCACAAGTTCATATTGTTCCTTTATGTATAGACAGTGGATTTGGCTTAGGTGTTGGGACAGAAATCTTATCTTTTATGCTTTTTGCTGCTGTTACGAGTAGAGTTTTATTTGGGCTTCTGTCAGATAAAATAGGACCTATTCAAACTTTAATTTTAGGTTCAGCATTACAAGCGATCTCATTATCTATGTTTTTACCCTTTGACAGCCAATTATCTCTTTATATAGTAGCTATTTTCTTTGGATTATCTCAAGGTGGAATAGTTCCAATATATGCAGTGATAATTAGTAAGTTTTTACCTGCAAATGAAGTTGCTGAGCGAGTTGGACTTCTCATTTTTGCAACTATTATAGGAATGTCTCTAGGTGGATGGTTGTCTGGTGAAATATATGATTATACTAGTTCATATAGCTTAGCTTTTTTAAATGGAATTTTTTGGAATATAATAAATTTAATAATTATGATTTATTTGTTTTTTATATATCAAAAAGCAAAAAAACTATGGTGATCAAATGAATTCAGAAGAAATGATGCTTTATTTATGGAATAAATACTTAAACACAAAAGATATGAAATATCTTGCAGAAGCTTGTGAGAAGGCTCCATTTTTTGGACAAAAAGAAATGGCAAAAGAAATTGGAAGAATTTTAAGAAAAAACAAACAATGTTAAATACAGAAGAAATAATTAACTTTTGGTTTACAGAATGTGATCCTAAAATATGGTTTAAAAAAAATTTAGACTTTGATAATTTAATTAAAAGAAAATTTTCTAGATCAATTGATATCAGTTTAAAAACATCTTTTGAAGATGTCCATGTTTCTTCAGACACTTACCTATCTCATATAATTGTGCTTGATCAATTTACACGAAATGTCTTTCGTAATACTTATGAATCTTTTTCTGGTGATAAAAAAGCTTTAAAAATATGTAAAAGTGCCATCGCTAAAGGTTTTGTTAATCATATAAATGATTACTATAATAGTTTTTTTTTAATGCCTCTTATGCATAGTGAAAATATATTAGATCATGAATTAGGAATACCTTTATTTAAAAAATATACTAATGATAACACCTATAAATTTGCTAAAAAACATAAAGAAATTATATATGCTTTTGGAAGATTTCCTCATCGTAACAAAATAATAAATAGAAAATCGACAGATGAAGAGATATATTTTTTAAAGTTACCAGGAAGTAGATTTTAAAAATGAATGATCACATTAAAAGTATTAAAATTGGCTCTAATCCATCAATTTCAGTTGATTATTCAGGTGAAGGTGAAATGATCGTATTTCTTCATGGAATAGGTGGCAATAAAAAAAATTGGGACGAGAATATTAAATTCTTCTCAAAAAAATTTTTTTTATCCGTTGCATGGGATACTCGTGGTTATGGTGAAAGTGATGATTATATCGGAAATTTAAATTTTCAAGATGTTTTAGACGATCTTAAAAAAGTATTAAAATATTTTAATAAAGATAAAGCGCATATTGTTGGACTTTCGATGGGAGGTCAAATTGCAACACTGTTTTATGAAAAATTTCCAGGATTAGTTAAATCATTAATATTATGTGATACACATTTTGGATTATCAAATCTAAGTTCGCAAGAAATAGAAAAATTTATAAATTTAAGAAAAGAGCCGCTTTTACAAGGAAAAGAACCTGTAGACATAGCACCAATTGTAGCTTCAACATTAATAGGAGATATGAATAACAAAACAGCTTATGGTAAGCTAGTGAAATCAATGTCAATTCTTCATAAAAACAGTTACCTTAAAACAATTGAAGCCTCAATGAGAACTGAACATAGACATGTTTTTGAAACA
>CAJJBL010000035.1 GCA_905182395.1 alpha proteobacterium SCGC AAA536-G10
AAAGAGGGGAGCTTTCATGAAACAAATTATTGGCTCAATAGGTTTAGGAGCAATGGGAGGATGTTACGCTTCACATTTATTAGATAACAAATTTATTGTATATGGAATTGATCCTGATCAAAAAAACTCTACTATTTTCAAATCTAAAGGTGGAATTTTACTTAATAATATAAATGCATTAATTGAAAAAAGTGATGTTATAATTTTAAGTTTGCCAACTGTTCCAATATTTAAAGAAATAATTGAAAGAATTGTTAAAAATGATTTTCAAAAAAAGGAGAAAATATTAATTGATATGAATACAATTTCATTTGATGATAAATTAGAAGCTAAATCTAAATTAGATAATTTAAATATAAAAATGATTGATGCTCCTGTAAGTGGTACAGGCGCCCAGGCTAAAGAAAAAGATTTGGTTATTATGTCAAGTGGGGATAAAAATATTGTAGATTTATGTGAAAAAATATTTTCAAGTATTGGAAGGAAAAATATTTATGTTGGTAATTTTGGTAATGGTATTAAATTTAAATTATTAGCTAACTTATTAGTGACAGTTCATAATACTGTAGCTGGAGAAGCTTTGCTATTGGGCAAAAAAGCTGGTTTAGATCCTCAAATGATTTATGAAGTATTAAGTTCTGGAGCAGGGTCATCTGTGATGCTAGATAAGAGATTACCTTTAATGATCAATAAAGAGTATGTTCCAGCTTCAGCTTCAATGACAATTTTTTTGAAAGATATAGAAGTTATTAGGGATTTTTTATCTAGTTTTAACCTTAATTCACCTACTTTTGAAGCTGCTGCTAAAATATATGATCAAGCAAAAGATACAATTCCAAAACATTATGATACTGCGGCAGTCTACGAACAACTAAAAATTAATAATAATAGTTAATAGAGGTTAAAATGAATAAAGATATAGACGATAAAAACTTACCTGAAATTAGAACTCTTTCAAGAAATCAAATGGATAAAAGAATTGCTATTTTTAAAGATCAAAAAGGATCTAAATTAGGTTTGCCTGATAGTAAACTGCCTGAATGCACAAGAGAGTTAATAAATATAATTGGTTTCCAGCCACCAAAAGGAGATTCAAAACATGTTTCACCACTTGGCAATGATAATGCTCAAATACCTGCTATAAATATTTCAGAAGGTTTTAATTTAGGTTTTTGTAGATGCAAACCTGGCAAAGGACCACTAATGCATAATCATGATACTAATGAAACATTTATGCCAATAAGTGGTAAATGGCGATGCGAGTGGAACGAAGGTAAAGAAATTGATTATGTAGATCTTGGACCATGTGATGTTATTTCTTTTCCTCCAGGATCTGCAAGACGATTTATGAATATTACTCAAGGTGAAGATGATGTTGATCACTTACTTTTAGTTGTTATTGCCGGAGATGCTCCAAAAGCAGAATTTACAAATAATGCTTACTCTAGAATAAAAGAATTTGAAAGTTCTAATGTATAATTATTTATAGAGGATAAAAAATGATTTGGGTCATTCTTTGCAAAGATAAAAAGTATTCTCATGAAAGAAGAATGAATGTTATTGAAGAACATCGAAAATATTTATTAACAAATCCAATAAAAATATTAATTTCGGGCCCTTTGACAGATAAAGAAGGTAAAATCATGAATGGTTCTTTTTTTATGGTTGAAGCTGATACAGAAGAAGAAATACTTATATTTCAAAAAAACGATCCAATTTATCAAGCTGATGTATGGGATATAATTACTATATCTCCGTTTAATAAAAGAATAGATAACTTATCATCGTAAGGTTAAAGTGAGGCAATATGACTAGAAAATTCATAGATTTATCAGTAAGTCTTGAGGAAGGAATAAAGTCGGATCCTGATTTTATGTTACCAAAAATTAATTATCACCATCACAATAATACAAGTGATGAGCTTATGAAATTTTTCCCTGGTCTTAAAAAGAATGATTTACCTGGTGGAGAAGGGTGGGCCATGGAAACTATTACCGTTAGCACTCATAATGGAACACACATGGATGCACCTTACCATTATCACTCTACAATGAATAATGGTGAAAGAGCTATAACAATTGATGAAGTGCCCTTAGAATGGTGTTTTAATCCTGGAGTTAAACTTGATCTAAGATCATATGATGATGGCTATGTCCTTACTAAAAATGATATGGAGTATGAGTTCAAAAAAATTAATTATAAGTTAAACCCTCTTGACATAGTACTAATTAACACTTCAGCAGGTGACCGATACGGTAAGGATGATTTTTTATCTAAAGGGTGCGGCATAGGAAAAGATGCGACTATTTTTTTATTAGATAAAGGTGTTAGATTAACTGGAACAGATGCTTGGAGTTGGGATGCACCATTTGTCCATACTGCAAAAAAATATAAAGATACTAAAGATGCTTCTCTAATTTGGGAAGGCCACAGAGCCGGGATGATTAAAGGTTATTCTCATATAGAAAAATTAGCCAATTTAAATTCATTACCTAGCCATGGTTTTACAATTTCAGCATTTCCTTTTAAAATAAAGAATGGATCTGCAGGATTTGTTAGAGTAGTTGCTATATTTAATTAATAAAACCAACCTGTGATTTTTAAACCTACCTTTATTGCTATTGGCTTGATAACTAGAATTGCTGGAAATGCAATAATAACAGCATACATCCAATTCCTTGGCCATACATGCCAAAATAATCCAGTATCAGTTAAAGCCATATATGTAACACATGAACTTATTAGCATTGTAATAAAAGTAGCAGTGATAAACGTAGTTATATATAGAAGAAAAGTATCTTTTTTCATAATTTAAACCTAAAAAAAAAATAGACGACCTAATAAAAAATCGTCTATTTTTTATATATTAATGGATTAAGTTAACCACCAATTTTATATCTTACAGGAAACACATGTCCTGTCTTTTCCATTTCATCAATGTAAGCGTTCATTAATGCTGCTCCATCAATATCATAATCCTTTGAGATATCTTGCGCTCTTGTATTAGGCCAATCTTGAATTGTTTCGGCCCATATTTTTTGTTGATCTATTGGTAAATAAGTAACAGCATCATTTATACCTTTCTTTTTACCTAATTTAACAAGATCAGTTAAACCTTTTTGATACCTTTGTTGTCCATCCTTTACAGCGGCTCTTTCATAATTTTGAGCTTCTTCCATAATAATTTTTACAACTTCTGGTGGTAATTTTTTTAGAGTATCAAGGTTTATAGTTGTAATTGTCTGAGCCATAGCTCCAAAACCAGTTACTTTCCAGTAAGGTGCTTGCTCAAAAAATTTAAAACCACCAGCATGAGCGGATGGAAAGATTATAACACCTTTTGCTACGCCTGTAGCTAAATCATTATACATTGTTGGAAGAGTTGATGTAACTGGAATAGACCCAAATAACGATACCCATGGTAAATTAGGTCCAGCTGCAATAACTTTTACTCCTTTTAACTCATTAGCTTTTGACCATTGTTTTACTGTCCCAATACCATAATCATCAAATCCTTGAAGAGCTATAAACTTTTGATTATACTTATCTTCAAGCATTTTAGTTAAATAAGGGAATTTTTTTATAACTTTATTTTTAACTGCAACGCTAGTTATTAAGTTTGAAGTTGTAAATGGAACAAAATAATCAAAATTCCATGGTAATAACTTTGCTGTTTCAAAGCATACACAATAAGAACCAATGTCTAATAATCCTTTTTCAACTGCTTCTAAAGTTTCATGAACTTTTGCAATTTTACCAGCATAAGCTTCAATAATCCTTACTTTGTGATTAGTTTCTGCAGCAACTCTTTTTTTAATATTTGGAACAAGCACTTTTTCCATGTTCCCAACATACGCAGTTGCTTTTGATGGATGACCTGATCCAACTCTTAAAGTAAATGAATCTGCTAAAGCAGCAGTAGCAATTATAGAAGTGGCTAAAACACCTAATGGAATAGCCTTTTTAATATACCTAATCATATTTTCCTCCTTAGGTAGTGTTAAGTTTAGCGTTTAACCCCATGTTTTCACTAAACAAAATTCGTTAACCAGCTTGCTAATTCTGGAAATAATATTACTAATAACATTACTATTAACATCATAATCCAATATGGAATTGATCCTTTAAATATTAGACCCAGAGGTATATTATCACCTCCAGCAGATAAGACGCCTTTAACTGTGTAAACGATAAGACCAAAAGGTGGTGTAAGTAAACCTGCTTCAATAGCTAAAATGCCAAAAATTGCAAAAGCATAAGGATTTACATCGCCTATTAGAAGTATAAATAACGGAACAGTAAGTAAAATTATAGATATTGAATCCAATAACATTCCTAAAACCAACCAAATAATAACCATCATCAAAAGAACCATTACTTCATTAAGTCCAGCAGATTGCATTGCTGATACAATAAGAGAATCGACATCGGACAAAGAAAGAAATCTCGAATACATTCCTGCTGTAATTAGTAAAATCATTATTGGAGCGGAAGTTTTTCCAGCATCAATAACTGATGCTACAATTCCTTTCCATTTCATTCCTTTAAATAAAGCAATAAAAAAACTAGCTAAAGCTCCTACACCAGCAGCTTCCGTAGCTGTAAATATACCTCCCCATATTCCACCTAAAACTAAAATTATTAATCCTATAATTGATAAGCCAGAAAAAACTTGATTCCTAGTAAGCTTTGAAATATCACCCATACTATCAGGCTCAGGAGCAATTTCAGGGTTTCTCCAAGCTTTGAAAAGGTTATACAAAGCAAAGAAAAGAGCTAATATTATACCAGGAATAACTCCAGCTACAAATAGTTTGCCTATCGAATCTTCAGTAATAATCCCCCAAACAATTAAAAGAACACTCGGAGGTATTAACATTCCTAAGCAAGCACTTCCAGCAATCGACCCAACTGCAAAGCTATGATTATAACCAGCTTTTTTCATTTCAGGCCATGCTATTCTAGAAAAAGCTGCAGCAGAAGCAATTGAAGTACCAGTTACTGCAGCAAATGCTGCATTTCCAGCAACAGTAGCAACACCCAATCGGCCTGGAACACCTTTTAATCCTTTATTAATCAAAGTATATAAATCACCTGCGGCTCCACTTCTTGACAAGAAATCACCCATTAATACAAATAATGGGATAGTCATAAATATATGATCTCTAATCAATTCATATGCAGCTCCGCCAACTTGACTTGCCGCCATATATAAATCTTCAAATATAAAGTAAGTACCAATCATTGCTGTAGCTCCTAAAGCTAAAGCAATATGAACACCTGAAAATATCGCTAGCAACATACCTAGCAAAGTTAATAACATAAGTGTGTCTAAATCTATATCCACTGAGAAAACCTTTTATATAATAATTAATTTAAATTAAGAGTTTGTTTTCTATCGTTTACAAAAGTTTTAATTATTAAAGTTGAATATATAATTACAATTATAATTGAAGAAAAAATAATTACAGTACGAATAGGGTAAACAGGAAACTCAATTGCTCCAATTCCTTGATATTCGCCTATCTCCCAGCCTTTAATCATATCAGTCCAACCTCCAACCGCAATTCCAGTAAAAAGAAGAACTCCAATAATATAGGAAATTCTATTTACAATTCTTTTACCTCTTTCTTTAAAAAAATCATAAATAAGCGTTGTTCTAAGCATCGTTCCTGAAGCAATAGCAAATGGGACTTGAAGAAAAACTATGGCAGGAACTGAGTTTTGAACAATTTGATCCGCACCTAAGAAAAGACCAAAGTTTCTAAAAGTAACTTCAGCAAATATAGTTATAGCTACTAAAATTAGCCATATAGCTGCAACAGATTGTAATAACTCTGGTGTCTTTTTTAAAAAATTTAACAAATGATCCCCCAATCAAAATTAAACTTAGACAAACTTAGACATATTAATATGTATATATCAAGTATATTTTATTTAATCAGTTAAGTTAACTAATTTATTTAAAGTACTACTAACATTTTTGATTTTATCACATATTTTTTTACTAAATAATTTAGCTGCAGGGCTTAATTCTTTGCTTGCTGAAGTAATCATCACATAATCAGTAATAAGAGTAGGGGATATTAATGGAGACAATGTTCTCGCTTCACCAGGTAAATCTAAATCACATAAAGCAGCTGGCAAAATGCCACACCAATTACTAGAGGAAATCATTTCTAGAGTTCCTATCATTCCGTCCATTTCTAGTTTTTTTGATATACTTATATTATGAGTACTGAAATATTGATTCATTGCTATTCTTCTTGAATTATCTGGTCCAGGAAGAATAATTTTAATATCTTTTAAATTTGATAATTTAATTGGCTTAAGATGTATTAAATTTGATTTTTTAGAAGTTACTAATAAATTAATATCACTTGAGACAAATGAAACCTTTAATCCAGTTGGGTTTTTAACTGAAGGAACTATTGCAAATTCCAATTTATTAGATCTAACCATTTCCTCTAATACACCTGAATAAGCTTCAGTAACTTTAATATCTACATTTGGATAATCTAATAAAAACTTTGATAAAGTGATAGGCAAAGCTGATCTTGTAAATGTAGGCATCAATCCACAATTAAAAGTTCCAGAAAGATCTTTAGTATCATTTTTGACATCAATTAAAGCTTTTTCCATTAGCATTAATATATCTAAAGAGTATTTATAAAAAACTTTACCACTTTCAGTGAGAACTAATTTTCCTGGCACTCTATCAATTAATCGTTTACCAACACTTATTTCTAAATTTTGGACTAGCATAGACATTCCAGATTGAGTGGCATTTAATCTTTCAGCAGCCAAACTAAATGACTTTTCTTCTACTACAGCTACGAAAGCTTTTAATTGCTTTATTGATACACTCATATATAAAACCAGATATCATATAACGTGATAGATTTAATCTTAATAAATAATTACTTATAATACATTAAAACTGTTAAAAAAGAATTGTTTTATTATTATTTCTAAATAATTAATTAAAATAAGAAAGAGTTAAAATTTGCCTAGTCAAAAGAATGTGAAAATAGATATTATAAGTTCTGAAAAAAAAGATTTTGATGAAAAGTTTTATAGAAATACATTAGGTTTATTTGTAACTGGCATTAGTATTGTAACAGCTGTTGATGAAAAAAAAAACCCAATTGGAATGACAGTTAATAGCTTTGCTTCTGTTTCATTAAACCCTGCTCTTGTTTTATGGAGCATTGATAAGGCTCAACCAAGCTTTAATAC
>CAJJBL010000036.1 GCA_905182395.1 alpha proteobacterium SCGC AAA536-G10
CAGCAGCGATGGCCGTGGATTTAAATTTTTTTACTCTTAACATTATAAATCCCCCAATTTATTTCATTTGATTATATAAAACTTCTATTTTTATTATTTTATTAGCTTATTATTAAGAATATATGTCAAATCAGTTTATTTGATGCGCCTCATTCGATTTTGTTTAATCTGTTTACTTTTTGAATTATGCACACTGATGCTTAATTTTTCCATGTAGTTATATTCTTATTATTCCGTGACTACTTTTATTAACAAACAAAATTGTTTTTTTAAATTTTGATAATCGACTCTTGCTTTGATCATTTTTCTGCTGTTATATTTTTAAATAATCAAATCTTAAGGGAGAAAATTTTATGAAATCAATTTCTGTGACCATTGAAGATCAAGGAGCGCCTTCTGTCATGAAAGTATCAGAAGTCGATATTTGGGCTCCCAAAGAAGGAGAAGTTCTCATTCGTCAATCTGCCATTGGCGTGAACTATATGGATATTTATCAGCGGTCAGGCTATTACCCAATGGATCTGCCCAGTGGGATAGGGCTCGAAGCATGCGGCATCATTGAATCCATTGGTGCTGGTGTTGATTTTTTGAATGAGGGAGACCGAGTTGTTTATTCTGGCGGCCCTCCAGGATCATATGCAAATTTACGCAATGTAATGGCTTCTAGGGTTGTAAGTATTCCTGAGGGTGTTGAAAATGAGCAGGCAGCGGCTATTTTTCTGAAAGGAACAACTGTTGAGTATTTACTTGAGCGTGCTTTCCAGATTGAAGCCGGACAAACAGTCTTGTTTCATGCTGCTGCGGGCGGCGTTGGTTTGATTGCTGGGCAATGGGGAAAAGCAATTGGTGCAAGAATGATTGGCGTTGCTGGTGGACCAGAAAAATGCGCTCTTGCAAAAGAACATGGCTATTCAGAAGTAATTGATCGTAAAAGCGAAAATGTTTTAGCTCGGGTTAAAGAATTGACTGGAGGCGCCGGAGTACCAGTGGTTTATGATTCTGTTGGTAAAGACACATTCGAACAGTCCATCGAGTGCTTATCTCCTCGTGGATATTTTATTTCCTTTGGTACGACTTCTGGTTCCGTGCCACCGATTGATGCGGCCATGCTACAACACAAAGGATCGCTTTATTTTACCCGGCCGACTTTGGCCAATTATTGTGCTGCGCGCGTTGATTTAGAATCATCTGCTGCCCGCTTGTTTGAAATGATTGCCAGTGGTGCTGTCAAAACAAAAATAGGGCAGCGATACGCATTATCAGATGTCGTTCAGGCTCATCTTGATCTGGAAGCAGGTAAGACGTCCGGTTCCACTATCTTGCTACCTTAAATGCAGATCCACAATTTAGAAGTAATTATTAGTTGAAATGATTTCCGCCGATTGCCTTAATAAAGAAATTTTTGTGCGAGCTATTGTACTTCAAAACTATTAATCTTGGTCTGTACCATAAATATATTTTTAAGGATGGTTTTGGTGCGCTTTAAGGTCTTATAATTTTATAATTAACTCCATGGCTTTATCACTACCTTAATTGCTCCGTCTATTCTTTCTCTAGCGTATTTTAGCGCTGTGGGAAGTTCCTTCATATTAAAAGTATGGGTATGAACTATTTTAGCATCAAACCTACCTTCATTCATAAAAGCCATTGCCCTATGAGTAGCACTTCTACCTTCACCTCGAATTCCATACATATAGATATTATTAATCACCATATGTGGAATATTTATTTTTACTGGTTCATGAGGAAATGCTGCCAAACAAATTTTACCACCTCTATTTGTCATCATTATTGCATCATTCAATGCTTGCTCAGTGCCGGCGCATTCAACTACATAATCCACACCTTTATCTCCAGCTATTGATTTAACGGACTGAACAATATCCTTTTCATTATTAATATTTAAAATATGATCAGCACCAAGTTTTTTACCAATTTCAAGTCTGCTATCTCTGGTTCCAACAAGAATTACAGGACCTGCTCCTAAAGCTTTTGCAACAGCAACGCCTAACAATCCTATAGGACCAGGACCAATCACGACTAAGCTTTCTCCAGCAATTAACCCACCCAATTCTGTTAGCCCATACATAGTGGTTCCAGCCGTCACTACTAAAGTAGCCTCTTCGTCCGACATTTTATCAGGAACTTTTATAAGTGTATTTATATTATTAATTGCGTATTGTTTAAAACCGCCATCGGTTGTAAACCCATTTGCTCTATGACCTTTGTTAACATTTCCATAATTAAGTCCGTAATTATGGCAGGAAGTATACATTCCCATTCGACATCTTTTGCACTGACCACACCCAGAATGAATTTCTACTGTTACCCTATCACCAATTTCAAACTCATCCACAGATGGTCCTAGAGCTACAACAGTACCCATATATTCATGACCTGGTGTAAAGTTTTTATTAAAAGGCAATCCACCTTCTATCATTGCAGGTGGACCATGACTAATTACATCTAAATCAGTAGCACATATTGCAACAGCATCAATTCTTAATAATACTTCTGCTTTTCCAGGCATCTGAATAGGCTTTTCTACTAATGACAACTGATCAGGATCTCCTAAAACCCAAGCCTTCATTGCTTTAGGAATTGGAAATTTTTTTGAAGTTATACCCTGAAAATCATTCTTCATTATTAAAACCCTTTTTTAAATATAATTAGCTTATTTTTTGAAGCTTCTGTCAAATCAGTTTATTTGATGGCCTTTATTCGATTTTGTTTGTGCTCTCGCCAAGCAGTAAATAACCCCGATCCTATAACTATAATTACACCTATAACAATCATTTGATCTATACTTTCAGAAAATATAGTTACTCCAATTATTGATCCAAAAACTAATTGTAAATAAGAAAAAGGTTGGATCACAGAAGCTTCTGCAACTTGAAGAGTTTTCATCATTAAGAAATGAGAGGTTCCACTGAGACAACACATTATAAGAAGCCAGAGAAAGTCTTTCTGAGGGATGCTTTCCCAAATAAAGCAACTAATGATACTCATTGTAATTAATCCGCCAACCCCCGTCCAAAAAAAACTAGTAATTGCGGAATCTTGTCTAGAAGCATAACGAGTTAAAATTAAATATACTGCAAACATTATAGCACCAATTAAAGCAAAAATTGATCCTTCGGATATAATATTTGTATTAGGTCTTAAAATGATGATTACACCTATAAATCCTATAAAAATTGCTGCCCATCGACGCCATCCAAATTTTTCTCCTAAAAAAGGGACAGACAAACCTGCAACAATAAGAGGATAACAAGCTATAATAGCATGTGTCTCTACTAATCCTAATAAAGTAAAAGTATAAACTACTAAGCAGTTATTTAAAGATAAAATCAAACCTCTAGTTAACTGTAAGTATGGCTGCTTCGTGTATATAATTTTTTTATAACTATCTTTAATAAAGATGCATGTTACTAACATTACACAAAATATGAATAAATAACGCATAGTAACTAACGTAAAAACATTATTGTTTTCAGCAAGATATCTTGAGACTCCGTCCATAGCAGAAAACATAAAAGTTGTCACAACCATTAAGCCAATTCCTAAAAGGACATTGTTTTGCATAAATAAAAACTCTAGAAAAAAGATAAAAAAATAGAGGCCAATAGGCCTCTAATAAATATAAGGGGGAGGAATATTTTAATCAATTACTTTCAATATAAATTACGACCTATTTATAAAAAGTTTAGTTTTTAATTTTTAACATATAGAATACAATTCACAATTTTCTCTTAATTATTAAAATAATAAATAAACCTTTAACACGAAGCATCTTTCTAATTTTTTATATTAAAATATAAGTTTATAAAAATGTAAAAAAATCTATATATTGAAAACTTAATATATTGTGATTTCAAAAAATTTATTGGTCATACTTCTTTTGTAAATTTAAGATCTTTTCTATATGTAAATATGTTTCTTCAAGTTGATACTTATCAAAATCTTTTATAGGATATCTACAAAAATCTGTTTCAAATATTCCCTCTTTTACGCGCAACATTTTTGAAAATTTTATAGCAATATCTATATGTTGATGCGTAAAAGATAAAACAGGCAATATTTTAGCAAATAAGTATCTTGCCTCTTCTAAATTATCATTAATAAATAGTTGATATATTTCGTTATATAAAACTTCTAGAGTTGAAGGAATAAAAGCATGAACACCCCTATTCAAAGCTTCAATCATTCCCATAATTGCCCAGCCGCCACTCATATGTAATTGATTATTTGTGGATTTTAGAATTCTGGAATATTTTGGACCAGAATTTAAAACTTCAATTTTAAATCCCTTAAAATTCTTTATATTATTAAATAAAAGTAATATATCATCATCATCCATTCCATTATCAAACCATGATAAATCTTGAATCATTAAGTTATCTGGCCCTGCATCAGCAATTTCATTAAAACAATTTAATAAATCATTACCTTTAAGATTACTTGGCGCTTGGCATAATATCCAATCAGCTCCCGCCTGTTTAGCTGATTGTGACAAAGCAATTCTATCTTTTTGATTATCAGCGCTACAACCAACAATTAGAGGTATTCTATTATTATTATGATTAATACAGCAGTTCATAACTTCTTGCTTTTCATAAACTGACAAACTGGATGTTTCCCCCGCAACTGCTCCCACAAGCATACCTGCACAACCTTTTTCAACTGTATGATCAACAAGTTTTCTAAGGCTATTTAAATCAACACTATTATCTTCTAAAAAAGGTGTGTGTAGACTTGGTATAATACCCCTTAAGCCAGATATAATTTTTTTATTTTTATCCAATAATCGTACCATTTTCTAGAGGCTCATCAGCTTGTAATAGGTTTATTTTTTTACCTGACATTGCTCCAAGAACAAGGACTTCAGAAACAAATCCTGCAACATTTTTTGAAGGTAAATTACAAATACCCACAACTTGCTTTCCTATTAATTCATTTAAAGAATAATTAGTAATTTGAGCAGATGTATTTTTTAAACCAACCTTTATACCAAAATCTATTGTTAGAATGTAAGCTGGTATTTTTGCTTTTTCATTAATCGATGCATTTAATATAGTTCCTAAAACAATATTTAATTTTATAAAATCTTGAATATTTGCATCTTCTTTTTCAAGATTATTCATATAATTAACTTGTACTTTTTAATTTCTTATAAATTAAATCAGGCTTTGATATATTATGAACCTTAGATGATTTAATTACACCACCCGATTCAATCAATAGGTTTCGATAAATTACATCTCCATCAATAACACCTGTGGCTTTTAAATTAAGGTTTTCGGTTTTTATATCGGCAGATACCTCTCCTTCAACAATGACGGTTTGAGCAGATAACCTACCAGTAAATATCCCTGTTGATTTAACATATAGAGTATTTATTTGTAATACTCCGTCAAAATGCCCATAAAGGTCCATATCATTTGAACCAGAATACACACCTTTAAAATGTGAATCTTCTTTAATCTTAATTATATTTTTCAATTAACTAATTCCAACTAGTTTTTAGATTTTGTTCTATTTTATATAAATAATCAAGAATATTTAACTTTAATAATTCATAATATTAATTGATTTTCCCTATGCATTTTAAAATAATATCTTCAGAGTACACTTCATTATAACTAACTTTAATTGACCTTAAGGTAGAATTATATGCTAAGGCATCATTTTTTATAATCAAAATATAATTGAGAATTGGGTTTTCATCTTTTGAACCTTTAGCTATCCCCATTAAAACAGAATCTGTATCTTCAACGACTTGATATTCTGAAGGTTCCCCTTTTTCATCTTGATATTTAATTAGTTTATCTTCAACATTCATTTTTGATAAACGTTTATATTTTTTATCAATACAAGAATACTCAATAGCAAAAGAATTAAATGAATAGAAAAAACAAAATATAAAAAAATAAAAAAATTTCATTAGCTTTCCTTAATATAATCTTAGACAAACATTTATATAATAAATAAATGTGTTTATAATTTATTAGAACAACTTATCATATTGTTAAAAAAATATTTAGTGAATTATTTGATGAAAAAAGGCTCCATATTATTAATAACTTTTTGGATATTTGCATTCTTAATTATTGCATGGCTCCTTCCTTTAATGGCAAGGCAATCTGCTTTTCTTGATAATTTTTTATCATTTTGCGTTTCTTTTATTAAATAATAATTTGTTAAAGAAGTTAATTGCCTAAAATAGTTATAATCTATAATAAGTTGAAACATTAGATAACTAGAAAGTTATAAGATGAAAAAAACTAAAAAAAGAATTCTATTATTTGCTATTATTGTTTCATTTCTAGCTTTGTTACTTTCAACCTTTTTTTTATCGGAATATTTAGCTCGTCAAAATGCTCCTAAAAAAATTACAGACATAATTAATTCACTTAATTTAATAGATCATAATGGAATTTCTGTTACTTCCAATAACTTTAAAAATCAACCGTCTTTGATCTTTTTTGGATTTACACATTGCCCTGAAGTTTGCCCAACAACCTTAACTACCCTGGACACAATCCTTCAAGATTTAAACAATAAAATTATCCAAACTAATATTTTTTTTATTACTTTAGACCCTGAACGAGACACTCAAATTCATTTAAAAGAATATATAAATTATTTCAGCAAAAATATAACAGCTGTAACAGGCTCTATTAAAGATATTAAAAAATTATCTAAAAATTGGGGTATCTTCTATGAAAAAATTTCAACTGATAAAGATGAATATACTTTAAATCATACAGCGAGTGTCTTTATGATTGATAAACAAGGTAATTTCAAAGGAACAATTGCTTGGGGTGAAAATGAACAATCAATAATTCAAAAAATTATAAAATTAAGTACCTATTAATATTTGATTATTATTCAACAATATATCCAAAATCTCTTATTCTCTTTTTTACATTATCTGAAACAAGAAATTTAAGGAATTTAAAAGCTCCTTTTTTCTTCTCTCCTGATAAAAGCATAATTCCATCCTGATTAATTGGAGAATATAAGTTTTGAGGAATATTCCATATTTTACCTTTTTTGTTATTTTTATTACTAATGATATTAGATTTAGCAACAAATGCTAAATCTAAATTTCGTGAATATCCCATTAAAAATACTTGGTTTATATTTTTTCCTAGTATTAATTTATCTGATAACGTTTTAAAAAGTCCTATTTTTTCTAGAGCTTCTTTAGATGCATAGCCATATGGAACAAATAATGGATTTCCTATACCAATATATTTTACTAGATTAGAGCTTAATATTTCTGGAAATTGTTTTTTAAATAATGCTTTATTTAAAGACCATAATTTTAATTCGCCTTTAGCATAAGTGAAACGTGTTCCCATTACACTTTTCTTATTTATTTCTAATTTTTTCGGAAGTTTTTGCTCTGCAGAAAGGAATATATCAATAGGGCCTCCATTCATAATTTGAGTATATAGACTTCCACTAGAGCCATTTATTATTATAAGATTATGGCCTGTTTCTTTTTTAAAATCTTCTTTAATTATATTTATTGGCTCTAAAAAATTTGACGCTACGCCAACATATAAATTCTCTGCTAATAAATTTTTATTACATGAAATTAATAATAAAAACATTATTTTTATTATTAAATCACATGATGTTTTTTTTATTTTGTTATTTTTATACAATGTTTTATCTAATAATTTTAGCCAAAATACATACTTAAATAATGTATAGCAATATATATGATTATTGATAATAAGATAATAATTATGAATAAAGTTTGAAGAAAATCATTTATTAAAGCAACTATCAGTTGTTTTGTAAGCTTTTGTCCTATAAAAACATAACATAGTAGTATTGATATTGGAAAAGTAAGAAAAAATAAAAAAGAAACAAACCAAAACTTAACAAAATTCATTTTTTTAAATGGATTTTCCTCATTTTTTTCTAACAACAAGTGTTTTTCTCCACAAATACAATATTCATATAAACAATTAATTAATTTAAAAATTAACTCACGATTGATATTTTATCCAAAAGAGAAACTGATCCACTTTTAATTACTTTTGCATAAACACCTAAATCAACATGACCATAATGGGAATTGATTTCTTTTGGAACGTTTATATCTCTTATACCAGTATCTGGGTTTACAGCAGTAGCTGCACATCTTTGAGTTTTTTTAAAAACCTCTAAAATTGAATTTCCAATTTTAATTTTTTTACCAATCCAATTAAATTCTTCCCAAGCAGAGCCTCCTTCTATTAAAAAATTACCTCTAAATCTTATAGTATCTATTTTTTTCTTAGTTTTTGTTTCTAAGTCAATTACTGTTGCCATATTGATAATTGAAATAGCTTTATCTGGAATATCAGAAAAAGAATGTGTTAATCCATTGTTTTTTTCCACTTCAAACCCTTGTACTAAATTGGGTTTTTCATTGATTGGTAAACTCAAATATTCTTGAAAAAACAATTCTATTTCATTAATGCTTTTACTATCAGTAAGATGATTATCTATTAAAATCTTATTATCAATCGCTATTAATAAATGCATAGTTTTAGGATTAAACTTAGTTCGTAACTTTGCTAATTTTTCATCTTTGACTAAAGCTAAAAAATTAATTTTTCTAAGATAAACTGGTTCTTTTTGATTATACTCAACATCATGCCTTGCTAAAGCAAACTCTCTATCACCTGGAAGAACGGCATCTTTTTTTAAAATAATTTCATCCAAATATTCTCCGGACAATCCTTTAATTGGGTATCTAATTATATTTTTTAAAATGTTCATAAATTTATATCTTTTTTTTTTAATAAAGCTAAATTATGCTAAAATATTATAATAGATATTATATTTATACCATTGTTTTTATGTTAAAGATTTTATTAATATAAATGGAGATTAACCTTGTCATTGTCTTTTCTTAAACCTTTGCCAGATTACCTTGTGCAGCGTTATTATGGATGGAAAGCTACTACATTTGAAAATAATAAAAGCTGGTATTTTAAACTAGCTGAAGATGGGCAACACCCCAGAGCTATGATAATATCATGTTGTGACAGTAGAGTTCATGTCACATCTATTTTTGGTTCAGATGCTGGTGAATTCTTTATACATAGAAACATTGCCAACTTAGTCCCACCTTTTAAAGTAGATCAAGATTATCACGGAACATCCGCTGCTATTGAATATGCAGTTAAAACTTTAAAAATACCGCATATAATTGTTTTAGGTCATTCAACTTGCGGAGGTGTCAATGCGAGTTTTGACTATTTTTCTGGGAATCAGCCTGATTTGTATAATGACAGTAACTTTGTAGCATCATGGCTAGAGATTTTAAGACCAAGCTTTAAAAAAATTCCTCAAAATTTAGATAAAAAGGATAAAATTAAATCATTAGAAAAACAAACCGTTCTTGTTTCAATAGAAAACTTAATGACATTTCCTTTTATTAAGAAATGTATAGAAGATGAAACTCTTAGCTTACACGGATTATGGCATGACATAGGTTCAGGAGAATTGATGTATTATGAAAATCAATCAGATAAATTTATATTGGTTTAAATCAAAATAATTTTTAACTAGCAACTTCAAATAAAACTTCTGGATGAGACATTGTTTTTATTTCTAAAACATTACCATTTGGATCTTCAACAAAGAATGTTTCCTGTTCAAACTTTGAACCCTTAAATCTTCTATATGGGTTATCCATATAATCTAAATCACTAGCTTCAATTCTTTTTTTAACTTCGTCAAAGTCATTAGGCTCAAGGTGAACTCCAAAATGAGGGACACAAACATCTCCCATATCTACAGCATGTCTCTCTCTTACTTGTTTTGTTTTTGTTTCATGAAGAGTTAATTCATTACCCCAAAAATTAATATCTATCCAATGGCCTTCTTCTTGATTACCAGTTTTACAACCTAAAATATCACAGTAAAAACCTAGAGCAGTTTTAATTTCTCCTGCTGGTATGGCTAAATGAAAACAATTAGTCACAATTACACTCCTATAAAAAATTTATTTTTTATTAAATACATTATATTCATTTATTTTTAAATCATTTTTAATTAAATTTAGTAAAAGAATATTCTATAAATTAATTTGTATTAACTATGACTTACAAATCAGCAAGCAAAGATTTTAATAATTTTTTAGATTTACCATAAACTTTTACCTTTTTGATTTTTTCAAGATTACTCTTATCATTTCCAACAATAACAATCCCAATCATACCCATAGCTTTGTGCGGCGTACATTGATATAAATAAATCCCAGCTTTTGAAAACTTATAAACAGCATCCTTGCTGATTTTTGATTTATATTTTTTGACACCTTCTGGCATACCTATAAATTCAACATTATGACCTTTATTTACAGATTTCCATGACACATCATCATTCACATCAACTGAAATAACTTTCTTTGAAAAGACCATTCTTTCTTTTCCAAGTTTATTTAGCATATCTATTTGATGAGAAGCTGCCATGAGATGGCCTGAGAATAATATAATAAACATTGTAGAAATTAAGATAGCGATTTTTGATTTAAACATTTTGACCTCAATAGTTATTTTATACTATTTATAAATAATATTTATTTTTGTGTAAAAAAGTACTTTATATGTAATTAGTGTATTTCTTTTTTAGCATGAATATTTAATTAATAATCTAAAAAAGGAACATTAGTGCAAGAAATACAATACACCACAAAAGGAAATAGTGACCATTGTCTTTTTTTGATACATGGTTTCTGTAGTGGCCCTGAGGATTGGAGTTCACAAATTGATTATTTTAGTGATAAATTTACTGTTCTAACTCCTACTTTAAGAGGGCA
>CAJJBL010000037.1 GCA_905182395.1 alpha proteobacterium SCGC AAA536-G10
ATTTAAATTTTGGCAATCCTGAAAAAACTAATATAATGGGAGAAATTGTTGGTTCTATTCAAGGAATATCTGAAGCCTCAATATTCTTAAATACTCCTATAGTATCTGGAAATGTATCGCTTTATAATGAAACAAATGGTGTAAGTATTTTACCAACGCCAGTAATTGGAATGGTTGGTCTAATAGAAGAAGTAGAGAAATGCATCGGATTAAATGCAGAAACTGATTGTACATTAATTCTTCTTGGTCAAAACGAAAAAATCGATGATGGATGGTTGGGTTGTAGTTTATATCAAGAAATAACATCTCAAGATATTAGTGGTGCTCCTCCTCCAATAAACTTAGAAAATGAAAAAAAATTAATTAATCTTATGTTAAAGTTAACAGATTCTAATATGATTATTTCTGCTCATGATCTTTCTGATGGTGGATTACTTCCAGCTATTTGTGAAATGTTATTTTTTAATAAATTAGGAATAAATGTTAATCTTCCTATAAATTCAACTTTGCAAAACTGGGCAAATCATATGTTACACGGATGGTGTTTTGGTGAAGATCAGGGTAGAATTATTGTTGCTACTAAAAATCCTGAAAAGGTTATTTTATCTGCAAAAAATAATTTAGTAGACTTTTTCGTTCTTGGTGACACTAATAAGACTGGAAACTTGAATTTATACAATTTAGCTCCCATATCAATTAATGATATAAGTAATTATAATGAAGAAACATTACCTTTGTTAATGAATGAAGATAAGTAAAGGCAGGCAGATAACATGACTATGACATCAAACGAAATTGAAGAACTGATATTAAAATCTTTTCCAAATGCTAAAATTACTATAGATGACTTAAGAGGTGATGGTGACCATTATGCTGCTCAAGTAGTTACAGAAGAATTTAGAGGGAAATCACGTGTACAGCAACACCAAATGATTTATAATGCAATGGGTGGAAGAGTTGGAAAAGAGTTACATGCTCTTGCCTTAAACACTTCTGCTCCAAAAGATTAAAGGAGACTTACTATGGAAGAAAATACAAAAGAAAAAATTAAAGATATAATAAAAGATAATGAAGTTTTATTATTTATGAAAGGCACACCTGTAATGCCTCAATGTGGATTTTCTGCAGCAGTAGTAGGAGTATTAACTCATATGGGTGTAAAGTTTAATAGTATTAATGTTTTAGAAGACGCCGAAATTAGAGAAGGAATTAAAGAATATTCCGATTGGCCTACCATACCTCAATTATATGTTAAGAATGAATTTGTTGGTGGTTGTGATATTATAAGAGAAATGCATGAAAATGGTGAATTAAATGACTATTTTAATAACGCGGGAATAAGCGTTTAAAAAAAATTATAAAAAAAAACGCTACATGAATAATGTAGCGTTTTTAATATAAAACAATATAAATTATCTTGAATAAAATTCGATAACTAGATTAGTTTCCATTTGCACAGGATAAGGAACTTCATCAGGCATAGGAATTCTGATTAATGAACCAGAAAACTTTGAATGATCAACTTCAACATAATCAGGAACATCCCTCTCAGGTAAAGCAATTGCTTCCATAACTGCTGGAATTGATTTTGCTTTTTCTTTTAAAGAAACAATATCTCCAATACTTAGCATTCTTGAAGGAATATTACATCTGCCACCATTAACTAAAACATGACCATGATTAATTAATTGACGACATGAGAAAACTGTTGGAGCCAACTTAAGTCTATATAAAACAGCATCTAATCTGCATTCTAAAATACCTATTAAATTTGCTCCAGTATCTCCTTTTCTTCTAACAGCTTCTGTATAATATTTTTTAAACTGCTTTTCACCAATATTACCATAATAACCTTTTAATTTCTGCTTAGCCATTAACTGCACACCATAATCAGTTGGCTTTTTTCTTCTTTGACCGTGTTGTCCTGGTGCGTATTCTCTATCATTAAGAGGAGATTTTGGTCTTCCCCAAAGATTTACACCTAATCTTCTATCTATTTTATGTTTGGAACTAGTTCTTTTATGATCTGACTTAGGCATTAATACAACCCTTTATAAAACTACTCAAATAAAGTAGCAATTATGCTTCCAACCAGAAGTTATGAAAACCTCGGGATAAACAACACCATGTTGATATCCACATTATCGGAAATAGACTTGAAAAATACTTGTTAACTAGAAAATGTCAAGCACGATTTCCTTTTTCAGATAATGACCTAATAATGCCATGCAAAGTTCTTAGATCTTGATGTGTTAAGGAAGCTCTATTGAATAGACTACGAATATTACGCTTTACAACAGGAGCCATTTCAGGTGAATAAAAAAAACCTGATTTTGTTAGCATTTCATCTAATTGTTTATAAAAATACTCTCTATCACCTACGTTTGATAATTCAGTACTTTTTTTTATTTTTTTATTAACTAAAACTTCATTATCTTGAGGGCTTAATTCAGAAATTTTTAATTTATTCCATTCCCAACAAATTAACAAAACAGCTTGAGATAAATTTAATGAAGAAAAATTTTTATTCAACGGTATAGAAATTGTATAATCAGCTTGAACAACATCATCATTCGACAAACCTGATTGTTCAGGTCCAAATAAAAACCCAACCTTACCGCCATTAATAACATGTTGAAAAGATTTTGAAATAGCTTCAATAATATTTAAAGATTTTGTTCCTATAACACGTTTTCTAGCTGTTGTAGCTATTAATAAAGATATGTCATGCGTAGCTTTATCTAACGATTCGAAGCATTCTAAATTATCTAAAACGTCATCTGCACCAGCTGAAATAGCGTATGAGGATTTATTAGGCCATCCATCTCTTGGAGAGATTAATCTTAATTTTTCAATACCAAAATTTTTCATAGCTCTAGCAGATGAACCAATATTTTCACCTAATTGGGGCCTTGATAATATTATATACGGGGTAAGGATTTTCATATGTAATTCATATTTTATTTAACTTTTTCTCCAGTCAGTTCGATCTGGCTTATCTTCTAAAATAATATTTAATTCTAATAATTTATTTCTTATTTCATCTGCTAAAGAATAGTTTTTATTATCTTTAGCTATTTTTCTTTCTATAATTAATTTATTAATTTTTTTATCTGATATTATTGGTTGAGAACTTAATTTATCTGTATAACTATCTTTTCCATATTTTAACCAATTTTCTGAAGAGTGAGACAAAATTCCTAATATTGAACTTGAGTTTTTTAATTTTTGAGCACTTTCTTTACTTCCTTTATTTGCTTGATCTGCCAAATAATGTGCTCTAGCAAGAGCTTTAGGAGTGTTTAAATCATCACATAAGTTTATTAAAATTTCTTTATCAGGATCTCCATCAATTTCAAACCCATCAACTGCTCTATATAATCGAGACAAAGATTTATGAGCTTCTGTTAAAGTATTTTTGCCAAAACTTAATGGAGCTCTATAGTGAGCTTGTAAAAGTGAATATCTGATTGATTCACCGTCACAATTTAATAATAAATTATTAATTGTACTAAAGTTACCAAGAGATTTTGACATTTTTTCACCATCAGATGTCACATATCCATTATGAATCCAATAATTAGCCATTAAATTTGAATTATTAGAACAACAAGATTGAGCTATTTCATTTTCGTGATGTGGAAAAATTAAGTCAGCACCTCCTCCATGAATATCAAAAGAATTACCTAAATACTTTTTACTCATAGCTGAACACTCAATATGCCAACCTGGACGACCTCTTCCCCATGGACTTTCCCAACCTGGAAGATCTTCAGAGGAAGGTTTCCATAATATAAAATCACCAGGATTATCCTTATAATCAACAACGTCTACACGAGAGCCAGAAATCATTTCTTCTAAATTTCGTCCCGATAAATTTCCATATTTTTTAAATTTTTTTATAGAAAATAGAACATTATTTGATGCTACATATGCAAAACCTTTTGATATAAGAGTTTCAATCATATTGATCATTTCATTAATATGATCAGTTGCTTTCGGTTCATATTCTGGAGGCAAGTTTCCTAGAGAATTACAATCTTTTTGAAAGTTTTTAATAGTTTGATTTGTTAATTCTGAAATAGATATATTTTTTTCTTTTGCACGTTGATTTATTTTATCATCAACATCTGTAATGTTTCTAACATAAGTAACTTTTGGATAAATGCTTCTAAGAACTCTTACTAAAACATCAAATATAACTAAAGGTCTAGCATTCCCAATATGAATAAAGTCATAAACAGTTGGTCCACATACGTATATTCTAACATTATTAGAATCAATGGGATAAAAGTCCATTAATTGTCTTTCATAAGTATTATATAATTTTAAATTACTCATAATTACTCTTCTTTTTTATTGATCTTGATTACTTAATCTTTTTAAAACTTTATCTCTTCCTATAATTAAGATTAAATCTGCCATTTCAGGACCTTTGTTATATCCAGTTAGACATAACCTAAGTGGCATATATAGATCTTTCCCTTTCCGGCCACTTATTTGTGATAAATTTTTTGTCCATATAGACCAAGTAGATTTATTAAATTCACCTTCTGGAAGAGTTTTTGCTGCTTGAGTTATAAAAGCACCATCTTCTATTATTGAATTAATGTTACCAAAACATACATCAGACCAATCCTTTACATTTTTTAAAAGGGAAATATTACCTCTTACTAAATACCAAAGATCTTTTGTGATTATTAAATCTAATTTATTTAAATCATCTAAAACTTCGTCATACTCCATCAATTGAAGAACCTTAGAATTTAATGCCAATAATTCATTTTTATCAAATTTAGGTTTTGATTTTCCAAATTTATTTATATCAAAACTTATGATTATATTTTCAATATCTTTTTTTGCCTCCACTGAATCAGATGATCCAATTTTTGATAATAAAGATGATATAGCCATAGGATTAACACCTTCATTTCTTAAATCTTGCAGAGACAAACTACCTAATCGTTTGGATAATCCAGATCCTGAAATATCAGTCAATAAAGATAAATGTCCTAAATTAGGTGCAATTGATCCTAAAGATTCAAATAGTTGGATTTGAGCAGCAGAATTTGTCATATGATCTTCGCCTCTTAATATATGAGTTATATCAAAATCAATATCATCCACTACTGAAGCAAGTGTATATATAACTCTTCCATCTTCTCTTAATATTACGGGATCAGATAAACTGGACATATGATACTTACTTTCACCTTTGACTAAATCATTCCATTTAATCTCAGAATGATCTAATAAAAATCGATAATGCGGCTTTTTACCACTTGACTTTAAGTTTGCAATGTCTGAATCAGAAAGCCTTAATGCTGATCTATCATAAACAGGAGGTTTTCCAGATGAAAGTTGAACTTTTCGCTTGAGTGATAATTCTTCCGCAGTTTCATAGCATGCATATGCGCGCTTTTTATCAAGCAAAATATTGAGTGCTTCATTATAACGTTCAAGTCTGCTTGATTGTTTTTCAATACTGTCCCAATTAAAATTCATCCATTTTAAATCATTAATAATGTCTTTTTCAAACTCTAATGTAGACCTTTCATCATCAGTATCATCTATTCTTAACATAAAATGACCATTTTCTTTTCGAGCGAATAAAAAATTCACTAAAGCCGTTCTAAAGTTACCTATATGTAAATGTCCAGTTGGACTGGGAGCAAAACGAACTTTAACCATAAATAATTCCTAATTTTAAAAACATTAAATTTTAGTTAAACATTGAAGATATGATGAAAATTTACTTAAATTGAATTTAATTAGCTCCAATTTCTAAAGCCACTTGTTAAAGGATATCTTCTATCTCTTCCAAAAGCTTTTTCAGTAACTTTAGGGCCTGGTGCAGATTGAAATCTTTTATATTCAGATCTAGATAAGAGCATGGAAACTCTTTTAACTTCCTCAGCATTAAACCCTTCACTAATTATCTGATTAACTGAAAAATCATCTTCTACTAATTTTTGTAAAATAGCGTCAAGAATATCATATTCTGGCAAGCTATCAGTGTCTTTTTGATCATCTCTTAACTCTGCACTTGGAGGCTTAGTTATTATACGTTCTGGAATAACAATACCATCAGGTCCAAGGAAATCTTCTGGTTTATTTAAGTTTCTCCATTTACAAAGTGCAAAAACATGGGTTTTCCATAAATCTTTAATTACAGCAAATCCTCCACACATATCGCCATATAGAGTAGCATAACCAACAGCATACTCAGACTTGTTACCTGTTGCTAATACCATTGGTCCATATTTATTTGAAATAGCCATCAAAACTAATCCTCTTAATCTAGATTGAATGTTTTCTTCAGCAATTCCTGACTTTACAAATGGTCCTTTAAAGTCTTGTAAAATATTTTCAATTACTCTCATACCATCTTTTATGTCTAAATCTGAGTATTCTATTCCAAGTTTAGATGAAGCATTTTTTGCATCCTCTAAACTATCGTTACTTGTATATGGGCTAGGCATCATTATAGCTTTAACTAATTCAGGGCCTAGCGCATCTGTTGCAATAGCTGCTACTAAAGCAGAATCTATTCCACCAGACATTCCTAAAACTACGCCAGGAAAATTATTATTATTAACATAATCTCTAACGCCCATCACTAAAGCCTTATATAAACCTTCTAAATTAGAGGAAACATTATTAATTTCAGCTTTAAAAATCCAATTGTTATCTTTTTTTTCTATAGTTATTTCAGACGTTTCTTCTTTAAAATCATGTAATTGACAAGTTAAGCTTCCATCATAACTTAAACAAAATGATGATCCATCAAAAACTAACTCGTCTTGACCTCCAACTCTATTTAGATAAATTAATGGCAATTTAGATTCTAAAACTCTAGAGACAGCTACAGACATACGTTGATCTCTTTTTTTAATTGTATAAGGCGAAGCATTGATAGATAAAATAATATCAGCTCCGGTTTCACATAAACACTCTACAACTGTTTCAGTCCAAATATCTTCACATATAGGCAAACCAATGAGAACATCTCTAACTTTAACTGGACCAGACAAAGGCCCTTGCGAAAAGATCCTTTGCTCATCAAAAACTCCTGAATTAGGTAAATTATGTTTATCCCTGAAAGCTATTATTTCACCTTCATCTAAAACAAAAACTGAATTTCTAATAGTATCTTTTTCTTTTCTAGGAGCCCCTATTATAATAGCAGCTTTTCCATCATTTGTTAATTTAGCTAGTTCATTTAATTGATGACCTACTAATTCTAAAAAATCATCTCTGAGAACCAAATCATCTATTGGATATCCAGAAATATATAATTCTGGAACAACAATAATATCAATATTATTATTGAGATTACTTCTAATATTAATTAATTTTTGAGCATTACCTTTAACATCTCCTACAACTGGATTTAATTGAGCGAGAACAATTTTAAGTTTGTTTTTCATTTTATAGCTTAACCTATAATAATATTATTTTAACGCTTAAGTAGAAACTCTCTTCCAAGCTTAACTTGTGATTTTCCACCATATGAAATGATATCTGCAGTAGCATAAGTTTCTGACCACCTACTTGGCAAATATGACCCTGTACCAATCACATCTACGGGAACATTAGCTAATGAAAAAACTTTGCATTTTTCAGGACCAAAGCCACTAGATGCTACAATTTTAACATTTTTAAATCCTGAATTATCAAGCATTTCTCTTAAATGCCATATAGCTGCCGCAGAGACACCTGTACCAATCAAATATCTTAATTCTTGTTCATTTCTATAACCTCTAATCGCTTCAGGAATATTTCTTTCAAGCACTGCATACGATCCTGCTACGTCTAAACCTTCTATATATCTTCCACCATGAGTATCTAATCTAAGTGACAAAGTTCCTTCTTTAGCTAAATTTTTAAATGCTCTGCATACCATTAAGCCATCAGTTATTTCTTTACCAAAGTAATCAATTAAAACTGTTAGAGGATGATTTGGCCATGTAGAATTAAACATTTGAGCAGCCTTTAAAGTTGATCCTGCGTAACCCACTAATGCATGAGGCATAGTGCCCAAACCGCTCGTAATTTCAAACATATGAGCAGACCTATCTGTTGCGCAGCCTATAAATCCAATTGCATCTCCTTCAGACTTTACCCTTTTAGAACCCACAGAAGCACCATAAGCCATTAAATCAGCCATGTCTGTTCCTGCACAATGCCTTGCGTCCATTGCTAGAAAAGATGTGTTCCTTAGACTTTCTACCATTGACTTTGCATTGTAAGCAGCAACACATGTAGCTCCGATTTTTTGAAGCAAGGCTGTTTCAAGGTCTACTAATGTTAAAAATGAACCAGATAGATATACCATTGGCTCTCCCGCACCTACATCGTCACCTTCATTAAAACAACGATTAACGTTAACACTACTATTTCTTTCTTTAACAATGGCTTGAAGCCAGTCCAAAGCAGGATTTAAAGCAGATATAACAGGTCTTCTCATAAAAATAGCATAAGTTACTTCAGTATCTCCAAATGAGGACACTATATCACGCGTTCTTAAAAAATAAGTATCTGTTACTGAAGGTAATTGATCAGGACTAGGTCTTAAATCAATTGGCCATTCATCTGTTTTATCTAAATTGATATTAGATTCTTTTTTAGATTTAGTCACAGTTTAAACTTTCTTTAAGCAATTACTGAAAATGGTTTTCCAACTTTGCCACGCGTTTCAGCAAGTAGGTCAGCTAATAAAAAAGCTAATTCTAAAGATTGAGTTGCATTTAATCTTGGATCACAATGAGTATGATATCTGTCACCTAGATTAGATTCACTAACAGCGTAAACTCCACCTACACATTCAGTAACATTTTGACCAGTCATCTCAAAATGAACACCACCTGGAACAGTATTCATTTCACCATGCACATCAAAGAATCCTTTAACTTCAGTCATTATATCATCCATTTTTCTAGTCTTAAAGCCACTAGAGGCTTTAACTGTATTCCCATGCATAGGATCACAACACCAACCAACAATTAAACCTGATTTTTTAACAGCCGAAACCAATGGTTTAAGTTTTTTATGTATATCATTTACTCCCATTCTCGCAATTAATGTAAGTCTGCCAGCTTGATTTAAAGGGTTTAACTTTTCAATTAATCTAAGAAGATCATCTGGATCTGTAGAAGGACCACATTTAAGACCAATTGGATTTGCAATACCTCTCATATATTCTATATGAGCCTCGTCAATAGCTCTAGTTCTATCACCTATCCAAAGCATATGTGCAGAAGTAGCGAACCATCCTTTTTCCTCAGTAATGGTATCTTTTCTAGTAAGAGCTTCTTCATAGTTAAGAAGCAAGCCTTCATGAGATGTATAAAACTCTGTTTCTCTAAGTTGAGGAGTGTTTTCTGGGGTCATACCACAAGCATTCATAAATTCTAAAGATGAAGTGATTTGAGCAGCAAGATTTTTATATTTTTCTGCTTCTTTAGTTCCCCTCACAAACTCTAAATTCCATTCATGTAATTTAGTTAAGTCTGCCATTCCTCCACTTGCAAATGCTCTTAATAGATTAAGTGTAGATGCAGATTTATCATACACTTTAATTAAACGTTCTGGGTTTGGTTCTCTAGCATTTTTATTAAATTCCATATCATTTACCATATCACCTCTATAACTAGGAAGCTCTATGTCTCCAATTATTTCAAAAGGTGAAGATCTTGGCTTTGAATATTGACCAGCAAGCCTTCCAATTTTAACTACAGGTAAAGCTGATCCAAAAGTAAGAACAACTGCCATTTGTAAAAGCACTCTAAAGCTATCTCTTATATTATTTGCATTATGCTCGGCAAAAGACTCAGCACAATCACCACCCTGCAACAAGAAAGCTTTTCCTTCAGCAACATCTGCCATCCTTTTTCTTAATCTTCTAGCTTCTTCAGCAAAAACCAAAGGTGGCCTTAAAGAAAGTTCTTTCTCAACATTAACAACCTTAACTTTGTCGCTATATTCAGGAACTTGTTTAATAGGAAAATTTCTCCATGAATTTACTGACCAATCGACCATTATACTACCTTCTTCTCAATTAAATATTAATTAATAGGCTATTTTACTTTTCAATATCATTCTCAAATAGCAGAAAATGATCCAATCTACAAATATTGTGTTAATAAATTGATTCTAAGACCTCATCGTAACAAACTCTTCCGCCGCAGATGGATGAATGCCAATAGTAGCATCAAAGTCTGACTTAAGAGCGCCAGCTTTAATAGCTATAGCAATACCTTGAATAATTTCAGCAGAATCTGGACCTATCATATGAGCGCCTATAACTTTTTGAGAATTATCATCAACTATTAATTTCATTAAGGTTCTTTCTGGGTTCCCAGATATTGTATTTTTCATAGCTCTAAACTCACTTTTAAATTCAATGACTTGATAACCTTTTTTAACAGCTTCCTCCTTTGATAAACCGACTACAGCTATTGAAGGTTGACTGAAAACAGCACTAGGAATATTGTCATATGAAATAAATCTTTCTTTATTACCGAATTCTCTATCCGCAAAAGCGTGTCCTTCATTAATAGCTACAGGAGTTAATGTAACTTTATCAGTTACATCACCTATCGCATATATTGAATTAATATTAGTTTGAGCATAATTATTAACTAAAACTTCTCCTCTTGAACCAAGATTTAAATCTATATCTTTTAAACCCAGACCGGAAATTTTTGGATTACGTCCTGTAGCTCCCATAACTAAATCTAAATTTAATATATTTCCATTAGAAAGATTTATATTATAATTATCATTGTTTTTATTAATTTTAGAAATTGTAACTTCATTATGTATAGTGATACCTTTTTCTTTCATAGATGACATTAATTGATCTCTAATATCATTATCAAAACCTCTTAAAACCTTATCAGCACGAAAAATCAAATGAGTATCAACGCCAAAGCCATTAAATATACCAGCAAATTCTACAGCTATGTATCCGGAGCCATATATTGCTATTGATTTTGGCAATTGATTTAAATCTAAGGCTTTATCTGAATTAATCATATATTGATTTCCTTCAAATTCAGGGAAAGAAGCTTCGCCTCCTACAGCTATCATTATCTTTTTTGCAGAAAAATTAATTATTTTACCATTTTCTTTAGTTATTGAAACTAAGTTTGGGTCTTCAATTTTTCCCCATCCAGATATTAAGTCACATCCAGAATTTTTAATTAAATTTACATAAATTTCATGTAATCTATCTAATTCTTTATTTTTTTTCTTTATAAGTTTGTTCCAATTACTTTTAAACCCATCAACCTGCCAACAAAATCCTTCAGCATCAGAAACTTGTTCAGAAAATTGCGAAGCATAAACTAGAAGTTTTTTTGGAACACAACCTCGTAGCACACATGTTCCTCCAGCCCTGTCACCTTCTACAACTAATGTTTTAGCACCATAAGACGCTGAAATTCTTGCGGTTCTTGTTCCACCAGATCCAGCACCTATAACTATTAAATCATAATCATAATCAGACATTTCATCTCCCTCTGGTAACAAAAAATAATATAGTGAATATATTAATTCATATGATTAAAGCTATTACTAATTAAAATAAAATTATTGTTATTAAAATTGTGTACTTAAAAAAAACAAGAAATAAAAAAAAACTTGAACATTTATAAAAAAATTAAAAAAAAGCTTGAGCTTTCATTGTTAAGCCTGCATCTAAAGTGCTTGTATAACAATTAACTTCATTATTACCTTTATCTTCAATATTAATAAATAAATTATCATTAGCAAAAACAGGCGCTACACCTTTGTGAATAAATTTTTTAACTTTAGTTTTCTTAAACTTTTCAGCAGCCCTTAAAAGAAGAGTTGCTTGTAACGGTCCATGAAAAACAAGATTTTTATAACCTTCTTCATTTACAGAATACGGGTAATCGTAATGGATCCTATGACCATTAAAAGTTATTGCAGAGTATCTAAATAACATTGTTGGATGTGTATATATTTTTTCTTCATAATCAAATTTAAATGTAGGTAATTCATTTTTTAAAATTTCAGTTTTTTGTTGCTTTATAAAATCTCTATAAACAATGTCATGAAATTCTTTAATAACTAACTTATCATTTACAAAAAACTCATATTTAGCTTTAACAAAACATAATAAACCTGATTTTCCTTTTTTAAGATTAATATCAAAAACTGAAGATTTTTTTGTCACTATATCTCCAATAAATAATGGAGAAAAGAATTCAGTTTCACAACCTGCCCACATTCTTCTAGGCAAAGATACAGGAGGCAAAAAACCACCTTTTGTGGGATGAGAATCTTTTCCTAGAAGTGACGATTTAACAACTGCAGGAGCTAGCGCCCAATGAATACCAGATGAAGCCTCTTGTCCAGAAATTGGTTCCCCAGGATCTATATCTAAAGTAGCTCTAAACCTTTTCTCTAGACCTTGTGAGACTTCATCGGTTACAACTTCATTATTTCCAATCCATTTTTTAAGATCATCTACATTTATATTTTCTTGATTCATTTGTAAGTCCATAAAAAAAGTTTTACTTAATATATTAAATTAAATAATTTAAAACATATACCCTAAATATTAAAGAAAGCATTTAAAATGAACCATATACTAAACTTGAATATTGGCATCGCAGGATGTGGAACTATGGGATTGCCAATGTTAGAAGTTCTTTTAAACAAAAATATAAAAGCTCAAGGTTATGATATTAGACCTCAAAAATATTTTTTAAATCTCAAAGAAAACTTTATTCCTTCTAAAAAAGCTTTCTTAGATAATAATGACGTAATTTTAAGTGTAGTAAGAGACATTAAAGAAACTTTAGATTTATGCGAAGGTATTGATGGACTTTTTAATATAAAAAATCATAAAATACTTATAATTTGTTCTACTTTATCACCTGCTTTTTTAAAAGATTTTGTAAAAAAAATTCCTAAAAATATTTCTATTATTGAAGCCCCAATGTCCGGGGCTCCAATGAGAGCAAAGGATGCATCATTAACCTTTATGGTAGGGTCAACAAATAATCAATTTAAAATCATTTTACCTTTATTGAAAATTTTAGGCAAATCTATACATCATATTGGAGATTTTGGCTCTGGAATGTCTGTAAAAGTATTAAACAACTTCGTAGCGGCATCTTCAGTTGTTGCAGTAAGACACGTTCTATCAGAAGCCAAAAATCTTGATATCAGTACAGAACAATTATTAGATATACTTAATTGCTCATCTGGAAAAACTTGGTTTAGTGAGAACATAAACTCTATAGACTGGTCTAAAGAAAGTTATAGTAAAGAAAATACAATTGGTATTTTAGAAAAGGATGTAAACAGCTATTTAGATGGTTTAAAAAATACTAAAAGTGACGTCAATGAAGCAATGGATAATTTTCAAAAAGCACTATTAAATGGATTGGCAAACTTACCTAAATATCCAATAGATAATTAATAAATTCCCATTTCAATACCATTTACAAAAGCAAGTGATTGATCTTCAACTTTTTGAATAAAATTGTTTTGCCATTTACCTCTTAATATCAAAGGTGGCAAGACTTGCTTCCATTTTAATCCTGTCATAATTTTATTAATTGCAATCTGACTTCCTTGTCCATCTAAACCAGCACGAACATAGTAAAAAACAGGCAAACCTTGAGTTATTTCTCTTAAACCTTCATAACATCTATCAAAAAAATCTTTGGTAGCTCCTGCCATATATCCAAAATTTTCAGTAGTACTTATTATTACACCATCTATTAAATCAAAAGATTTTATACTTGTTTCAAACGGATTTGAACAAATCAAGCTTGTATTCGGATTTAATAACTTTACTTTCATACAGATATGGTTTGATAATTTAATAGTATTTGGAGATGGACAATGACTTATAAATAAAATATTTTTATATTTCATATTTTCACTAATTAATAAAATTAAAAAATTATATTTTTTTTACATCAAAATGATTTAAAAACTGTTCTAAATTTTCATATGGTTGAGCACCAACTAAACTTTGACCTGAATATACATAAGTTGGAACACCAGTGACCCCATACTGTCTTGATTTTTCCCAGTCTTCATCAATATTTTTTTTAAATGTTCTATTATTAATTATTGACTTAGCTTCTTTTTTATCAAAACCTGAATGAGCGACAACATCTAAAATGACTTCCTCTAATCCAATATTTAAGCCTTTTACAAAGTAAGCTTCAAAGAAATTATCATGTATAGATGATTGTTTTTGTAATGTTTCAGCCCAAGCTCCAACCTCTTGAGCTAATCTACTATTATAGGTATGAGTTCGATTGTTATATGGAAGACCTTCTTCATCCATCAAACCTTTCATTCTTAAGTTTTTTTCTTTTATGTCATCAGTACTACATTGGAAAAGTTCCAGTAATGTCTGTCCTTGTGATGGAGTTGAAGGATGCAAAGGAAAATGAACTAATTTGATATTAATATCAAAATTAGTTTTAATTTTCTTTACTCTTGCATCACCTAAATAGCACCAAGGACAAACATAGTCTGTAAACACTTCTAAATTTATATCATTCATATTATCACTCTATTAAATAATTAAAAAAATACTCAGTCCCAACTAAAGCCAGTTGTCCTAAGGTAAAAATGAAGCCCCTCATCTTGAACAACAAAACTCATCATTCTCTTAGAGCCACGGTTATGATGTGAATGAAGCTCTGAGGCTGGTGTAATTAACACAACTCCATTCTCCCAATCAAGTTCTTCATCTTCAATACGGGAATAGACATTATCTGCTTGAATTGCAAGGGTAATTGCCGCTCCATTATGCCTATGAGGTCTTTGATCCCCTCCTGCTTCAAGTGTATTTAAAGCTGTATTTATCATTGGTATAGTATTTCTACTAGGTAAAGTTCCAGGTGTGGAAAATTGAATAGCTACTCCTGCAGTTTCCTTAGTTTTTGGTCTTTTATAAATTTCCTCTAAATTAGACATAATCTTTTCACTTGTCCAATGAGTAGCTTTAATCATTTCATTTTGTTCTTTAGAAGGAATTAATTTTTCAAAAGATAAAATTGGTTCATTTGTGACTAAGAATAAAATAGAATTATCCGATAAAGAATAATGATTAGTTTCGTTGCCACCTGGCAAACAAAATACATCACCTTCTGACCACTCAATTGTATCTTCTAAATTTGTTGTCTTTCCATTACCTTCTATAACATAGTATATTTCACCTGAGGCAACCAATTTATGAGACAATGGATCACCTGATTTCAATCTAATATATCTTGCTAATATTGATGGAATAGTAGCTGGATAAGGGGTAGACAAAATATCTGAAATATCAAGAGGGATAAGTAAACTTTTGTCATTAAAAATAAAAGCTTCTTCTTTTTCTTTTAAAAATTTATGTCTTGGAACTTTTGGCCAAGACCAATTAAAAACATTATCAGGGCTGTTATATATAGCCCTCTCTTGAGGTGTTTGATTTTTTATATTTTGAATAACGTTCATAAAATTTCTCCAGTTTTTCAATAATCTTAAATAGTATTGTAGTTAAAAAGATTTATTTGTAAAATTAATTGAAAGTTAAAATCTTTGTATATAACATCTAAATAAGGGATATTTAACAGATGAATTTAAATATAAAAAAATTATCAGATCATACTGGTGCAGAGATTAATAACATTAACTTAAATAAAATATATGATGAAGATATATATTTTAAACTTAATAAAGCATTTCAAAAGTACTCAGTACTTGTTATTAGAAATCAAGATCTATCCCCAAATGAATTTCATAAATCTTCTCAAATTTTTGGTAAAATTTTTGAACAGCACAATAAAAAATTTGCTTTAAAAGATAATAATTTAGTCCATTACATATCTAATCAAGATAAATTTGAAGATGGAAAAACTTATATCCCAGGTGAAGACTATCACACGGACCACAGTAACGATAAAAACCCTCCTAAAGCTACAATTCTTCATGCAAAACAACTTCCTTCATTTGGAGGAGATACTCAATTTGTTAATATGAGTTTTGTATATGAACAATTAACCATAGAATTAAAAAATAAAATTAAAAACTTAAAAGCTATTCATGTATATCAAAGTTCACTAAGTACAAGGAAGTTAATGTCTCTTTCAAAAAACCTTCCCAATAGAAAGCAAACAATTCATTCACTCATAAAAATTCATCCTGAAAATAAAAAAAAATGTGTTTATATAAATCCAATTAGAATTGAGGAAATATTAGGGTTAACAAAAAAAGAAACAATAGAGTTGCTTGAAGAATTAATGACCTATGTTTCAAATACAAATTTTCAATATAGACATGAGTGGAAACAGGGTGATTTTGTTATTTGGGACAATAGAAATTTAATGCATAAGGCTAATGGGGATTATAACATGAATGAAAAAAGATATCTTTATAGAGTTATGATAGAAAATGAACAATCTCTGAGAAAGATATCATGAAATCATTGCTTAATAAAACCGCTATAATTACCGGAGGCTCTAAAGGTATAGGTAAATCAGTAAGCTTAGCTCTTGCCAAAGCTGGTGCTAAAATAATTATTTTAGATATTGACGAAAAAAAAGGTTCTGAATCAGTAAAAGAAATTATAAAAAAAAATGGAAAAGCCTCTTTCTATAAAATAGATGTTTCTCAAGAAAAAGAATGGGAAAAGTATTCTCGATTATTAAATATTGATAAAGAAACTATCGATATTTTAATTAATAATGCTGGTATTTTTTTAGGTAAAGATATTAACAACGTATCAATGGAAGAATATCAAAAATTAATTTCTATAAATTTAACAGGAGTATATCTTGGTATTAAATACCTTACACCTTCATTAATTAAAGCGGGCAAAAAATCTAAATATGGAAGTTCAATAGTTAATTTAAGCTCTGTTGCTGGCTTGGTAGGTTCTCAAATTGATCCTCTTTATTCAATGACTAAAGGAGGAATTACAACTTTTACAAAATCAATGGCAATTTATTATGGGAAAAAAAATATTCCAATTAGAATAAATCAAGTTCATCCTGGAATTATTGCAACAGATATGGGAAATCAAGTA
>CAJJBL010000038.1 GCA_905182395.1 alpha proteobacterium SCGC AAA536-G10
TCTGTCATTTTTGAAAACCAATAATAAAAACCAGCAAACAATCCATAAACAGCTCCAAGAGAAAGAACATAATGGAAATGCGCTATAACATAATAAGTATTATGAAGAATTATATCTAATCCAGCATTAGCTAACACGACACCGGTAACTCCACCTACTGTAAATAAAAATATAAATCCAAGCGCCCAGTATAAAGGTATTTTAAATGTGAGAGAACCTCCCCACATAGTTGCTATCCATGAAAAAATTTTAATACCAGTTGGCACAGCTATCACCATTGTTGCTGCAGTAAAGTAGGCTCTTGTATCGACTGATAGGCCAACTGTATACATATGATGTGCCCAGACAACAAATCCGACTACTCCAATTGAAACCATGGCATATGCCATTCCAAGATATCCAAAGACCGGCTTTTTTGCAAAAGTAGAAACAATTTGGCTTACTATACCAAAAGCTGGCAGGATCATAATATAAACCTCTGGATGACCAAAAAACCAAAATAAGTGTAAAAACAAAATAGGGTCACCTCCACCTTCTGGAATAAAGAAACTAGTTCCAAAATTACGGTCGGTTAGTAGCATCGTAATTGCACCTGCTAAAACTGGAACAGCCAACAATAGCAAAAATGCAGTAACTAACATAGACCATACAAATAAAGGCATTTTATGCATAGTCATACCTGGAGCCCGCATATTAAAAATTGTAGTAATAAAATTTGCAGCACCTAATATTGATGAAGCCCCAGCTAAATGAAGTGAAAAAATAGCTAAATCCATAGACATCCCAGGAGAACCTGCTGTACTAGATAAAGGTGGATAAATAGTCCAACCAACCCCAGCTCCACCATCAACAACAGCTGACAAAAGCAACAAAACAAAACTTGGTGGCAACAACCAAAATGAAATATTGTTCATCCTAGGAAATGCCATATCTGGGGCTCCTATCATAATGGGAACAAACCAATTTCCAAATCCACCAATAAGGCCAGGCATAACGACAAAGAAAACCATTATTAGCCCGTGAGCAGTTGTAAAAACATTCCACATATGTCCATCAGCCATATACTGAACACCAGGTTCCATTAATTCCATTCTCATAAAAATAGACATACCACCACCAATAAATGCCGCTATTATTGCAAACACTATGTACATTGTCCCAATATCTTTATGATTTGTTGAGTACAGCCATCTTTTTACAAAACCTGAAGGTGCTCCATGATGATCATGGTTAGATGCATTTGAACTTTGTGACAATGATGCCATTATTTTATTCTCCTTAACTTATTCTTTATCTAAAAGTGCAATTTTATTTGGCTCTAAATTTGTATTATTAGCAAACTTAACTTTTGCCTCACTTAACCACTTATCATACTCATCTTTAGGAAGAGCTTGAATGACAATTGGCATGTATGCATGATTAACTCCACATATCTGATTACATTGTCCATAATATTTTTTCTTACCTACAGGAACTTCAGTCCACAATTCATTTATTCGTCCAGCTATTGAATATACTTGCAACGCTAGAGAAGGAACAAAAAATGAATGCATTACATCATTGCCAGTAATAAGAAATTTAATCCGGGTTCCCTCAGGAACAACAAGAGGATTATCTACATCTAACATTCGTTTTTGATTTTCTTTTAAATCAGCCTCTGCAATCATATAAGAATCAAAAGAAACATCTTGATCAGGGTATTCATAGTTCCAATACCATTGATTACCTGTAACTTTTATAACCATATCAACAGGCTTGTCGGTTTCAGTAAGATATAAAAGTTTAAATGATGGGACTGCTATAACAACTAAAATAAGCACTGGGACAACTGTCCATATAATTTCTATTATAGTGTTATGGGATGTTTTAGAAGGCTTGACGCCTGGTTTTTCACGGAATTTAATACATACATATATTAGCAAACCAAGAACAAAAACTGAAATTAATGTGATAACAATTAATAAAAAGTTATGAAGGTCTGTTGCTTTACTTGCAATTATGCCAGCAGGTTCTTGAAGATCCATCTGCCATGGCTTAGGCTCTGATGCAAAAGTTAAATTTGGAAAAGAAATTAAGGCAATAAACACACCCAATGACATACAATGAATATTTTTAAACCAACATCTTAAAAAAGTTGGGAAATCTTGTCTCATTATGCTTGCTCCTCAAATCATCCTTTAAACTAATAGAATTTATATTAAAAAAGTTACTAATTTTTAAATAAAAATTTATAATGATTCTAATATAGAATTATATGATATTACTTAAAACTTTTTTTACTAAAATACTAGGTCAAATAGCAAAATAATTTAATATTTTGTATATTAATTAAACAAGCTTGTTTAAAAAAAAATTTTTTATAATTGATCTTGCGAAAAATAGATCAAACTGTCACTTTAATACTTATAACAATAACATATTTTAAAATAATTGAGGTACTAATAATATGCAAAATAAATCATCATTAGAAATTACAGACAAAATTTTTTTTGAAGATAATGACTTTGATCTTAATAAGGTTCAATCCATAGTTTCTAAAGCCCTAGAAAACGCTGATGATGGAGAGTTATATTTAGAATCTACTAAGTCAGAGTCTTTTTCATTTGATGATGGAAGAATGAAAAATGTTGCATATGATACCACTCAAGGTTTTGGATTAAGAGCTATCGCTGATGAAGCTAAAGGATTTGCTCATTCAGGCGAGCTATCAGAAGAGGCTCTAAATAGAGCCTCTGAAACAGTGAAGTCTGTGTCTAAAAACTATTCAGGAATAATGTCAGAAGCACCATCTCACGGAGTTAACAAACCGCTTTATACTTCAATGAATCCAATTGAAGGAACTTCATTTCAAGTTAAGACAAACCTTTTGGAAGAAATAGATGCTTATGCAAGATCTCTTGATACAAGAGTTGTTCAAGTTTCAGCATCTTTGTCAGCCTCTTATCAAGCTATACAAATATTAAGAGCTAACGGCGAAAGATCAGCAGATATCAGGCCATTAGTTAGGTTAAATGTTTCACTGGTAGTAGAACAAAGCGGAAGAAGAGAAACAGGAAGTTCTGGATGCGGCGGAAGAGGCAAGTACGAGGAATGGATAAACAAAGAGAAATGGCAAAGTCAGGTTAAAGAAGCTTTAAGAATTGCCTCAACAAATTTAGAATCAATTCCAACTCCTGCTGGAGAAATGCCGGTCATACTTGGTCCTGGCTGGCCAGGCGTCATGCTCCATGAAGCTGTTGGTCATGGTCTAGAAGGTGATTTTAATAGAAAAGGTACCTCAATTTTCTCTGGTCGAATTGGAGAACAAGTTACAGCAAAAGGAGTTACTGTAATAGACGACGGAACCATGGAAAATAAGAGAGGATCAATTACAATTGATGATGAAGGAACTAAATCATCAAAAAACATTCTCATTGAAGATGGTATATTGAAAAACTATATGCAAGATAGACAAAATGCCCGGCTAATGAATATGAAGCCTACAGGAAATGGACGAAGACAATCTTATGCTCATTACCCTATGCCAAGAATGACAAACACCTATATGGATAATGGAAATATTGACCCACAAGAGATTATACAGTCATTAAAAAAAGGGATTTATGCTGTAAATTTTTCTGGCGGCCAAGTTGACATAACTAATGGAAAATTTGTTTTTTCTGCTTCAGAAGCATATTTAGTTGAGGATGGAAAAATAAAACAACCACTTAAGGGAGCAACTTTAATAGGCAATGGTCCTGATGCAATGTCAAAAATTTCTCTTATTGGGAATGATTTAGCTTTAGATGATGGAATTGGAACATGCGGCAAAGATGGACAAGGTGTTCCTGTTGGAGTTGGACAACCTACTTTATTAATGGGGGGTATAACTATTGGTGGTACAGAGATGAATTAATTAAAAACTTTTTCACTAATTATTAAAAAGAGTTTTCAATAAAGATTTTATCTATGTTTTTGTTCCATGAACCGTTATATTTTTGAAGTAATTTTTCAGCGCCAGTTTGTTTATTATCTAAAATATAAAATAAAGGATCTAGAAATTGGCTTTCATCAAGCCCTCTTCCGTCTATTTTATTTCGCCTTTTTAAACCATCTCTAGAAATATCAAGCATGTCTGAAGCAAGCTTATCTATAGATACATTTCCAATCATACCGTTTAATGCAAATGTTGCTGCTGAAATCCTTCCTTCTTCAAGAAGATTAGCATCCATAAGTGGTTTTGCTAAACTTAATGCATCAGATTGCGATTGAGAATCATAAAGCAATCCAACCCATAGAGCAGGTAGAGCACAAATTATATTCCATGGGCCACCGTCGGCCCCTCTCATTTCAAGATATTGCTTTAACCTTACTTCTGGAAAAGCAACGGTTATATGATCTTCCCAGTCTTTTATTGTTGGGTATTGACCTTCAAAACCTTTTAATTTTCCTTCCATAAAATCTACAAAAGAATTTCCTGCAACATCTATATATTTACCATCTCTATAAACAAAATACATAGGAACTTCTAAAACATAGTTTAACCATGATTCATAACCAAAGTTAGAATCAAAAACAATCTCTGGTACTCCAGTTCTATATGGATCTGTATCAGTCCAGACCATAGCTCTTGAAGACAAGTAGCCGCTTGGTTTACCTTCAATAAAAGGGGAATTAGCAAAAAGAGCTGTAGCTACTGACTGAAGAGCCATTGAAATTTGAAACTTTTCAATCATATCTTTTTCACTAGCAAAATCTAAGTTAACTTGGATAGTACAAGTTCTTAACATCATATCCAAACCAAGTTGTCCAACTTTAGGCATATAGTTTTTCATAATTTCGTAACGACCCTTTGGCATAAAACTAATATCAGACCTAGCCCACTTAGGGTCATAACCAACTCCGACCATCGATAACCCAAGACCACTCATTACTTCTTTCATAATTTTTAAGTGCTGACCTGTTTCTTTACATGTTTGGTGAAGGCTCTCTAGAGGAGTACCTGATAATTCAAGCTGACCTCCAGGTTCAAGGGAAATGGACGCGCCTGTATCATCTTTAAGCCCTATCGTATTTTTATTTTCTATGATTTTAACCCAATTATTTTTAATAGCCAAAGCATTAAGAAGTTCGCTGATACCAGAGGCTCCTAAATAGCTTACCCTTTTAAGATTATTAGTATAAAAAACAAATTTTTCATGTTCAGTTCCAATTCTCCAGTTTTTACTTAGCTTTTCACCTTGACTAAACCATTTTAAAAGATCTGAATATTCTAATTTTGGCATTATTTTCCTCATAGATTTAAGATATAATTATTAAGAACATTAAATGTAAAACACAACATAATATTTAACATAATAATTATTTCAAACTAAAGAATGTTATTTTGGGAACAATTCTTCATATCACCATTAACCATATGCCAAAATACTAATCCACTAATTACCGCTGTATCTGATCTCAATACTCTAGGTCCAAAATTAATAGGAATAACAAAATTTTTTGACTTTAAAAAATCAATTTCATTTATAGAAAACCCTCCCTCTGGGCCAATCAAAATAGCACCAGAAGCATGAGTTATTTGTTGTGGCACATCTTTAGCATTATTTTTATTATGTCTCATAGTTTCATCTCCATAATAAATTTTTCTATTCATATCCCATTCGGATATAACTTTAGTCATATCTTGTATTGGCATAATCTCAGGAATTGTAACTCTTTCTGATTGCTCGGATGATTCAATTGCAATATCTTCCATTCGTTTTAAATTAATTTTTCTAGTAATTGTTCTTTCAGTTAAAATCGGAATTATACGCGACACTCCTAATTCAGTTGATTTTTGAATAATTATATCAGTTGCATTTTTTTTAACGGGAGCAAATATAACCCAAATATCAGATAGTTTTTCTGGTATCTTTAATTTTTGTAAAATATTAATAGTTAATTTTTTTTTATTAACAGATATTATCTTAGCAATAAATTCTCCATCAAGTTCATTGAAAATAAAAAAACAATCATCAATTTTTTTCCTCATTACGTTAATTAAATAATGAAATTGCTTATTCTCAATTAACAATATTTGATCGCATTCAAGTTTATTTTTTACATATAAACGTATCTTGGGACTATATGAAAAATCTACCATTTTAGATAAAACCTAATATTTAAAGTCAAAGCTTATTTTAACACTTTATTGAATACAACAAACTAAAATGATATTGCATTATTTATGAGTAAACTAAAATCAAATAATTCAGACATGCCAGAAATTGGTTGGTGGACTTTTTTACCAAAAAAAATATTGCCTTGGATTAGATTAGGAAGATTTGATAGGCCAATTGGCTTTTGGTTACTCTTACTTCCTAGCTGGTGGATTTTACCTTTATCTAATTTAAATTTAATAAGCTGTTTAGAGCTAATGTGTATTTTTTGGATAGGATCAATTGTTATGCGTGCAGCGGGCTGTACCATTAATGATCTTTGGGACAGAAATATCGATAAAAAAATTTCTAGAACTAAAAACAGACCTATAGCTAATGGTGAAATTTCTTTTTTAGGAGCATTTATATTTTTATCAATAATGCTTTTAATTGGCTTAATTTGTTTATTTCAACTAAATATTAACACTTGGTTAATTGCATTAGCTTCTATTCCTTTCATTATAGTTTACCCACTTGCAAAAAGGTTTACAAAATGGCCTCAGGTATTTTTAGGACTAACATTTAGTTGGGCAATCCCTACTGCTTGGTCTGCTTCTGGATCATCTTGGGAATGGGGTGTATTAACAATGTATTTAGCTACTGTTTTTTGGATAATTGGTTATGATACAATATATGGCTGTCAAGATCGAAATGAAGATGAAATTTACGGAATAAAAAACTCTGCCGTATCTGCAAAAACATTTTTAATAAGTTTTATTGCATCAATATATTCTTTTGCAACTGCATTATTTATTATTAGTGGCATTGGATTAAATGCTAATTTTTTCTGGTATTTAAGTGTATTAATAGTAAGTATCCATTTCATATTTCAAATATATAAATTAAAAGATTTAAGTAAAAATATTCCTTTAAATATTTTTAAATCAAACAGAACAGTTGGTTTAATATTAACATTAGGTGCTATGGGTAATTTTATTAATTTAGGATAATAAGACTAATCAATTAAATTTTAAATTTTGGCCTAAAAAATCCATCTACTAAAATCATATGCGGCACAGTCAAAGATGCAATGCCAATAAAAGTTATCTTTAAAATTGAATTTGAAAAATCATCTGTTTCTAATATAAAGTAATAACCAATTAAACCCATAATCCAACTAGTAGTTGAAAAACCAATCATTAATAAAATTGCTTTTCTTTTTTTCATATAACTAATTAAGGTTGGATATATTCGAGATACATGATTCCAACTGTGAATTAAACAAAAATATAAAGCAAAAGCTGGCAATGGAGGAAGCAAAATAATTATTGATAAAATTATACAAATTAGCCCAATATATTGTTTAGTTAAAACTATACTTTTTTGAAAAAAAAGAATTAAAAAACATGAGAGAACCCAAATAAAAAACCCTGTATCTAAAGCATACCATAATAATGCTAGGTTTTCTCCTGATAATATTTTAAAAATAATATCTACTTCAGAAGTGTTAAGAAATATAATTCCGAATACAATTAGACCTCCATGAAAGTATCCTTTTAATAAATAAAATTTACTATTTTTCCAAACTAAGTCACCTAGTCCAAAATGAAAAACACTTAAAAACAAGAAAAGTATTAATGCAATAACAGGGAAATATATCCAAAACATTATTACAACAAAGGCAATAAAAATATACATTGAAATAAAAGCTAACTGAAGTTTTAGTTTTTTTGAATACCCTAGTGTAATAGAAATTGCTCCATCAAAAGCTCCATGCGGAATTCCAATAAATATAATTGATATTAAAGCCCAATAATCCCACAACTTTAAAACTAACATTTCCATTACCTTATAATAACTTTATAAAAAGCTTTAATAAAACATATTTTTGGCATAGAGATTATGATTTTAAACCATATGGATGCTTTGAACTCTCCAGACATAAACATAGCCATTTCATCTCCGTTAACTGCTTGAGCTAATTTAAGAAAAATTTTAGGAGCTTTCTCAGGATATAAATCTAGAACCATTAAAAAAATTCTATCCATAAATAAATCAAAATTTTTATGAACTTTTGTATTAATATTCTCTTTAAAGATTAAATTTTTTATAATTTTATTAATTTGTTTCTGAATATAAATGAATGCATATCCTGAAGATGGTCTGATCGCTCCACCCCTCATTCCGATATTATATCTACCTATGGACTTCATAGAGAGATCATTCATAGGAATGATTCCTTTTTCAAAATCTTTCATTGAAAATTTAGTTAGATGATAATATTTTTTTAGATAAATTTTTATTGAATTAAAGTAAAAATCAGAACTTTCTATGTTTTTAGAAAATAGAGTAGACTCAACTAAAGCAGATTTTGCACTCAAAGGTAGTAAATAAATAAAGTGAATACCTTTTGATTGATCACATCTAAAATCCATTAATCTAACAATTTCAGGATTAAAAATATTTTTTTTAGACGTAATAACGCAGCCTTCAAAGTGTTGCAATAAAGTATTTGATGGAATTGAAGGAGGTCTGCTATCAAAAATTTGATGGCCAGTAATATATATTTTATTTGATGTTAAAAGTCGATTATTAACCTCTGATATATTTTCATCAAAAAAATTTACTTTCCCTTTGATAGCTTTTTTTTTACAATAAGATAGCCATTTGTTTCTTTTAATTACACAATAAGGATGTTTCTTAGCCGTCAACACTTCATGAGCTTCATTAGTTATTATAGACCATTTAGACCAAGTACAATTTGCATTACTATAAGCATCTTCTGTAAATGAATTCTTCCAAAAACCCCAAAAATGATCTTTAGTTTTTTCTATTTTTTTTTCTGAAAAAACATTAAATTGGTATTCCTTTAGTTTATTACTAAATCTTGCTAAAGATAATCCAGCACACCCTGCTCCTATAATATTAATCTGTTTTTTTTTCACTTAAAGCATGTCCTTGATAAATCGATGTAATTCAGATTTATGTTTTGTTTCTATTTTTTGTATAGAAAGTAATTCTAAGATTATCTTTTTTATACTAACTTTAAATTTAGTAGCTGAAGTTGTGATTTGTCTACCTTCATACCAGTTAAAGTTTTTTCTTTTTAATTGCTCTCCAATTTCTCTATAAACACTAGAGGCTATTGAAATTGCAAAACGAGTTTTAATGGGTAAATATACAAATCCACTAGATCCGCTAATATAGTATCTTTCAGCTATTAAAATTAACTTTTCTATTCCCAAAGATATTTCATTAATAACTTTCTTATTTTTAGATTTTGATGCCATTACTATTTCTTTTGGAGAAACTCCGTTTACCCAAGAACTAGGCAAATATCTTCTCCCCATTTTAGCATCCTCTAAAACATCTCTGGCAATGTTTGTTAATTGCATAGCTATACCTAAATCAACAGCAAACAATTTAGCTTTTTCATTATGACATTCTAATGCATCACACATCATAACACCTACTGTGCCAGCTACTTGATAAGAATAACGAATTAAATCTTTTTCTTTTTCAAGTAAAACAATATTTTGATCCGAAATTAAGCCGTCAAGAAGGCTTAAAGTAGCTTTTTTTGAGTGAGCATTAAAATATTCAGGATAACTAAATGATTTATTATCTTCTTTAATCAAGTCTTTAATATTGTTTTTTAAAAGGTTATTCCTATATCTATTTAAAAGGTCTATTGAAGATTTTTTACCATTATCAGCTATATCATCTAAAATTCTACAAAATTTATATAGCTCTGAAGCTCTATCAACATACAAAGAAGGTAAAAATTTACTTGCCCAAAAAAAACTTCTACCATTTTTTTTTAAAATTAATTTGGCATCATCTATTTGATTATTCATATGTTAATACTTTTATTTAATCAAACTTTCAACTATTTTTGCAGAAGATAATACACCCGGAACTCCAGCGCCAGGATGCGCTCCAGCTGCTGCAAAATATAAATTATCAATATGAGGATCTTTATTATGATATCTGAACCAAGCTGATTGAGAAAAAATTGGAGCTATAGAAAAACCTGCACCATGAGTAGAACGATAATTATTTTTAAAGTCTACAGGAGACATCCAAAATTCTTCACAGATAGTTTCTTTTAAATTAGGTAATATTGATTTGTCCAATGCTTCTATTATTCTATTTTTTAATGGAATAGATTCTACATCCCAATCAACTTTACCTAAAAGATTTGGAACAGGACAAAGAACATAAAAACTATCACAACCTTTTGGAGCAAAACTTTGGTCAGTAGCTGTTGGCCTATGAATATATAAAGAGAAATCATCACTTAAAATTTTGTTATCAAAAATATCTTTCAACAAACTTTTAAATCTCTTTCCTAACCAAATAGAATGATGGGCAATTTTTGGATACGTTTTTTTTGTTCCAAAAAATAATACAAACATACCCATTGAATAGGTTGTTAATTTCTCTGGAAGAAATTTTTTTCTTTTTTTGATTTTGTTTTTAGACTTAAGTATTTCATTATAAAACGTAGGTGGATCACCATTAAAAATAACATTATCTGGATAAAAAAATTGGCCATTTGAGCTTTCAATTTTTTGAATTTTGTTATTCTTTTCGTAACATGACACAATATCAGTATTGTATATAATCTTTACTCCAGATCGCTCTAATAACTTTGTTAGCTCTTGAACTAATTTACCTGTTCCACCCATACTAAAATACACACCCCAGTTTCTCTCAAGAAAATGAATTAAAGCATAAATTGAAGTTGTAGAAAATGGGTTGCCTCCAACCAACAAAGGATGGATTGAAAATGCCGCTCTTAAGTTAGGATTTTTTATGTGTTTATTAACTAATTGAGCAACAGTCAGATAACTTTTTAATTTTAATAAAGCTGGGATTTGTTTTAACATAAATAAGAAAGATACGAATGGTTTGTCAGCTAATTTAGTAAAGCCTATATCAAATATATCTTGTGAAGCTTTTAGAAAATTATCATAATTCTTTGCATCTTCTCTGGAAAATTTTTCCATTTCTTTCTTTGTTTTTTCTACTGTAGACGAATAATCAAAAGTCTCACCATTATGAAAATGAAATCTATACCAAGGCTCTAATGCCTTAAACTGAACAAAATCTTCTCTTTTTTCATTAAAAAGCTCGAAAAGCTCATCAAACAGAAAAGGGGCAGTAATGACTGTAGGTCCAGCATCATGTTTAAACCCGTTTCTATTGAAAACTTGAGCTCTGCCTCCTAGAGCTTCTAATCGCTCTATTAACGTAACGTCATGACCTAATGCTTTAAGCCTAAGTGCAGAGGCTATACCTCCAAACCCACCACCTATTACTAAGCTATTTACATTATCTTTTTTATTTTTAGATAAGTTTTCCATTTGTAATCCAATATAAACCATATTTAGAATTAATTTAAAAATAAAAAAAGCCTGCAGACTATCCTGCAGGCTTTAAGAATAAATTTTATTTAATTATTTAGCTTCGGATTCTGTTACTGCAACATTCCAAATAATTACACCAAAGGCAATTTTATTTAAAACGTCAGCTAAGTTATAAATTATGTTTAATGAAGCTGCATCTACTCCATCTGTCATATAACCCATAAAGTATCCAATCGGATATATAGCCCAACCAATAGTTACAATCCATCGCATTGTACTAAATGCTGAACGAACTGATTCTGGAGCTTCTTCACTAGCTTTACTTGCTTCACCAGCAAAGATTTCATATAAGATATAGATCCAACCAACCATTCCGATTACAAAACCTAATGTTGTGTTGATGTATCCTGCTTCTCCAAGATATCCACCTACCAACATTACTAAAGAACCAATCATTAGTTTCCAGAAAACTCCACCAGAAACCTTAGTGCACGCTCTTAAAATGATATAAAATTCAATCATTAATAATGGAACTGTGATTAACCAATCAATATATCTAAATACTGTCGGTGATGTTCCGGTTTCTACCCATACATCTCTCATGTAAAAGTAATGAACTGCAGCCACTAAAGTAACTAAACCAGAAACTGTTAATGATGTTTTCCATTTAGCTGATACTCTTTGTGTTTCCAAAAAGAAAAAAGCAGTAGCAGCTACTAATGCCATTGAAATAAACCAAAAGCTAATTCCAACGAAATCATCTGCTTTTAAATTACTTCCAGCATGATCAGCTGCATTTGCTATCAACGGTAATGACGAAATTATAGTTGCCGGTATAGCATATTTTAATATTGTAGTTAAAGACATTATAAATCCCCTTATTCTTGTCATGTTTTCTAGCTTTTGCTAGATTTAATTAGTACTTTTTGTACCTTTTTTAGACATTAAAATTTAAATTCATGTTAATCAATAGATATAATTAATATTTGTTGTGTTATTTAAGTGTAAAATTGTTATCCTATTGATTTTACTACATATATTAATTTTACATGTTAACTAAAAGAAAGATAATTTATGGATACAGTATTATTTGGTGGCCTAGGATTCTTTGTTTCAGCAGGTATTTGTTTTTTATTGATTAGATTTATAGATAAATCCTCTTTGAATGAACGTAATAAAAGATTATTTAATTATATTATTCTTAGTTTATTAATAATTATAACAATCTTAATATTTCAATGGCATAGTGATACATATTTAAATAAAGTGATGTAATCATATTTTATAAAATCATTGCACCATTCATAGCGACCTCTATCTTTTTCCAATTAGGGTTGTTGGGTTTAATAGCTTGTGATTTCAATAGTTCATGTAAATTTAATCTATA
>CAJJBL010000039.1 GCA_905182395.1 alpha proteobacterium SCGC AAA536-G10
CAAACATTATTTCTTGTTACTTCTATCCATTCTTTTACTCTTATTTCAGGATGTTTATTTAATGTTATATCAGTTACTGCTGAAACTATGTCTGCACCAGCATTGAATGCCATTATAGATCTTGATGGTGTCATCCCCCCAATTGCTACTAATGGAATGTTATTGATCTTCTTTTTCCATTCTGACAATTTATCAACACCTTGTTGGTGCCATTTCATTTTTTTTAATATAGTAGGGTAAATAGGTCCTAATGCGATATAATCAGGTGAGTAAAGAAGTGCTGTCTCTAACTCTTTTTCATCATGAGTGCTTATGCCAATCCTAATGTTAGATGCTTTTAATCTTTTAATATCACAGTTAACTAAATCTTCTTGACCTATATGAACAAAGTCACATTTTTCATCTATAGCTATTTCCCAATAATCATTAACAACTAATTGAGTATTAAATTCAGAACATAAAGACTTTGCTTTCTTTATTTCATTTTGTGTTTCTTTTATAGATTGATCTTTAATCCGGAGTTGCACAAGTTTTATTCCAACAGGCAATAATTTTTCTAGCCATTCAGTCTTTTCAAAAATTGGGTAAAATTTATCAAGTATCATTAAAGAAAAGCTTTCCCTATAATAGGAGTTGAAGGGTTTGCCATGTCTCTTGGTTCCATAGGATCAGATTGATAACCTAATGCTCCAGCCACAATAGCATGAGAAAAAGCTTCTGCCATCATTATGGGGTTTCCAGCTTTAGCAACAGCAGTATTAAGTAATACAGCATCAAAGCCCATTTCCATGGCTCTTGTTGCGTGAGAAGGTAATCCAATTCCTGCATCAATAATCATTGGTATATCTGGAAAATGTGATCTTAAAGCTTTTAATCCAAAAATATTATTTAATCCTTGTCCAGACCCTATAGGTGATCCCCATGGCATCAAGACTTTACATCCAGATTTTAATAATTTATCAGCTACTACCAGATCTTCTGTGGTATAAGGAAATACTTCAAATCCCTCTTCAGACAATATCTTTGCTGCTTCAACCAATCCAAAAACGTCTGGTTGAAGAGTATCTTCTTCACCAATCACTTCTAGTTTTATCCATTTTGTATTGAATATTTCACGTGCCATATGAGCTGTTGTTACTGCTTCTTTGACTGTATGGCATCCAGCTGTATTGGGAAGTATTTTTACATTAAGATCTTTGATTATTGACCAAAAACTATTTCCAGAATTTATGTTACCACTTTCTCTTCTTAATGAAACAGTTGCTACACTAGCATTACTTTTTTTAAAGGATGAAACTAGTATTGATGGTGATGGATACTGAGCAGTTCCGAGCATTAATTGACTTTTAGGTTTAAACCCATAAAAATCTTTCATTTATTATCCACCTTGTTGAGGAGATAGAACTTCAAGTTTATCTCCTTCTTTTAGGTTAGTATTATTTCTTTCATTAACTGAAATAAATTCACCATTTAGAGCTGTTGCTAATTTCATATGTTTATAACCAAGTTCCTCTAAAGCCATTGTTAGTTTAGCTATTAAAATTGTTTTTCTTTGGCCATTAACCGATATATTCACTCATTATCTCCGGTGTTTTATTATCAATAATTAATTCTGATACCATTCTTGCTAATGCTGGGGCAAGAAGAAAACCATGACGAAACAAACCATTCACAGAAATTATATTATCTTTTTTTCTTATACTTGGAATATTATCAGGATATGAAGGTCTTGCATCAACTCCAATTTCTAAAATTTTTGCTTCTCCAAATATTGGATTAATTGCATATGCTGCATTTAATAATTCCATTAGAGAACGTGCAGTTATATTTTTGCTATCATCACTTTCTATCATAGTTGCACCCAGCATATATATTCCTTTACCTCTAGGAACAATATATAAAGGAATTCTAGGATGCAATAATCTTATAGGTCTGGTGAAATTTATTTCAGGACAATAAATGATTAACATTTCTCCTTTTACGCCTCGTAAATCTTTTTGAATATCCTTAGAGCCAAGGCCTCTACAATCAATAATTAAATCTTGATTATTGTTTAAGTCACTAGAGAAATTAAATTCTTTTTTTTCAAATATAACTCCTTTTGAGAGCAAATCTTTTTTAAGAGAGTTTAATGTCTCTCTAGGAGATAGATGAGCTTCGTTTTCAAAATATAGACCTTTATTAAAACGATCTTTTAAATCGGGTTCTAATCTTCCAATTTCATCATTATCAACATTAATAAACTCTTCTGTACGTCTGCCAAATCTATTTAGATCAGGTTCATCTCTAGATAAAGCTATAACCAATGAACCTTTTTTAATTACTCCATCTACGTTTTTGCTCCACCAAGGTATTGACTCTTTTCCAAGTTTAACAACTATATTCTCTGCAGACTCTCCTTCACACCAGGGTGCAAGCATGCCACCAGCCCACCAGGAGCAACTTTGTGGCCCAGGGGAATCAGTTTTATCTATTACTAAAACTTTTAAACCTTTATCGCTCAATTCTTTTGCTACACAAAGTCCAGCAACTCCAGAGCCAATAATTTTAATTTCTTGCACAACTATCCTTTAAATACATTATAAAATATTTATAAATACTTTATTTATATGTACTATTCAATCTAGTTAGGTATTCATATTAAATAAAATCTTTATGGGGTAAAAATGGATTTTAAATTAACAGAAGAACAATTAAATTTTCAGAGTTCAGTAAAGCATCTTTCTGAGCGTCATTTAAAAGAAAATAATTTAAAAAGAGCTCATGATCCAAGTTTTCCGAAAGATGTTGCATTATTGTTTGCAAAAAATGGATTAATGGGCATTACAATTCCAGAAAAAGATGGAGGACAAGGTGGCAAATTGATGGATGCTGTCATCGCTATAGAGCAAGTTGCTTTAGTTTGTCCTAGAAGTGCAGATGTAATTCAATCTGGTAGCTTTGGTCCATTGAGAACTTTTGCAGAGTATGCGTCTCCTTTTCAAAAAGAAAAATATTTAACTAAATTATTAAATGGAGAAATTATTATTGGACTTGGTATGACTGAACCAAATGCAGGATCAGCCGTGACTGATTTGACAACTAAAGCAACTCCAAATGATGATGGTTATAGGGTTTCGGGTAGTAAAGTTTTTACAACCAACTCTCCTGATGCTGATATATTTTTAGTTTATGTTCAATTTGGAGAGGGTGTAAATGGAATAGGTTCAGTTTTAATGGATAGAAGTATGGAAGGATTTTCTCTTGGAAAACCTTCTAAATACACAAATGGTGAAGAATGGTGCGCTCTTTATTTTGAAAATGTATTTATTCCAAAAGAAAATGTTTTATTAGGGCCAGGAGGCTTTAAAAAGCAAATTGCAGGATTTAATGCTGAAAGAATTGGAAATACAGCTAGATCGTTAGCTGTCGGTGAATTTGCATATAATATTGCAAGAGAGCACGCATTAACAAGAGAGCAATTTGGAAGGCCAATTTGTGAATTCCAAGGAATTCAATGGAAATTTGCAGATATGAAAATTCAAATAGAAGCAGGTCGATTGCTTCTCTATAGAGCTGCAATTAATGCAGACAATGGGTTTCCTTCATCTAAGGAAACATCAATTGCAAAGGCGTTTTGTAACAAGGCTGGATTTGATATTTGCAATGAATCAATGCAAATTATGGGTGGAATAGGTTACTCCCAAGAATCTCTTGTGGAATATTGTTTTAGAAAATCTAGAGGATGGCAAATTGCAGGAGGTTCTACAGAAATTTTAAAAAACAGAATTGCAGAAGATGTCTTTGAAAGAAAATTTTCTCAACGTCCAGCTAAATTTTAATTTTTATGATGATTGATAAAAAATTAAAAAACGCTTTTTTAACTCCTAAATCTATAGCTATTGTTGGTGCGTCTGCTAATGAAAAAAAAACAAGTGCTAGAATACAAAGATTTTTAGTGTCTCATGGTTATTCTGGTAAAATTTTTCCTATAAATCCAAATAGAGAAGAAGTTTTTGGGTTAAACTGTTATTCCTCTCTTACTCAAATAACAGGTCAAGTTGATCATGTTTTTATTGCTGTTGATGGTGAAAAAATTATTTCTGCAATTAAAGATGCAATTTCTATTAAGGCTACTTGCGCGACCATACTTTCTGGAGGTTTTAGTGAGGCAGGTGAAAAAGGAGTTATAGAAGAAAAAAAGATTTTAAATCTAGCAAAAAAAGGAAATCTTAGAATCTTGGGTCCCAATAGTATTGGTTTAATCAATATTACAGATTCAGTTGTTTTAAGTGCTAATGCTATGCTGGAATTAAAGGATTTAAAGTCAGGTGGATTAAGTGTTATTTCTCAAAGTGGAAGTCTTATAGGGGCTTTGTTATCCCATGGCAATTCTCGGGACATAGGTTTTTCAAAATTAATTTCTGTAGGAAATGAAACTGATTTATCGGTTGGTGAAATTGGACATATGCTAGTTGAAGATGAAAGTACCGATACAATTCTTTTGTTTCTAGAAACGTTAAGAAATAGAGATTATGTAGCTTCAATGGCAAGAGCAGCTCAACTTGCTGGCAAATCTGTAATTGTATACAAACTAGGCAAATCTGAATTAGGTCAAGAACTGGCTAAGTCACATACCGGTGCATTAGCAGGTTCAGATGTAGCTTTTAATGCATTTATAAAAGATATAGGCGTAGCTCGTGTTCATCACTTTGAAACACTAATTGAAGCTCCTAATCTTTTTAGAAAAGCCAAAGTCAAAGCAGGTAAAAGAATTGGAGTGGTTACCACAACCGGAGGTGGAGGAGCTATGGTAATAGATAGTTTGTCTAACTTTGGAATCGAAGTCGTTGAGCCAGGATTAGATATTGCAAATTTTTTATCAACTGAGAACATACCATATAGTGGATCTAAATTAATTGATTTAACTATAGCAGGAACTAAGCCTGGAATTGTTTCTAAAGTAATAGAATTATTGATGAACAAGTCAGATATTGATTTGATATTAATGGTAGTTGGTTCATCTGCAAAGTTTCGGCCTGATCAAGCTGTAAACCCTTTAATTAAATGGAAAGATGGAGCAAAACCTTTAGCTGTCTATATTGCCCCTGATGCTCCAGATGCTTTAAAGCTTTTAAGCAAGAATAATATAGCTTGTTTTAGAACTCCCGAATCATGCGCGGATGGAATAAACGCCTTTTTAAATTTATCAGAGCCCAGAGCTATATTTCAAAATAAAGTAAGTAAAAGTTATTTTGAAATAGAAGAAATAATTAGTTTTTCTGAAAATAAAAATCTAACAGAAAAAGAATCTTTAGATATTTTTAAATTACTAGGAATTAATGTTGTTCAATATAATGAATTCATGAGTGAGGATAATGCTTTATCAATAAGTACAGAAATGTCTTTTCCTTTGGTTATGAAAGTTCTTTCTAATCAAATTATTCACAAGACTAATGTAGGTGGTATAAAGCTTAATATTCAAAATTCCAAAGATATTAAATCTTCATTTAAGGAATTAAGTAAAATTTATAAAAATAGTAATATTAAAAAAGAAGAGCAAAAGTTCTTAATTCAAAGGATGGAATTTGGATTAGCTGAAGTAATCCTAGGGTATAGAGTTGACGATCTCGTTGGTCCAATTGTAGTTATTGGTTCGGGTGGAACTCTTTCGGAGATATATGATGATAAGTCTGTTAGAGTTGCTCCAATCGAAATTGATGATGCCATTGAAATGATAAATGAGGTTAAAAGTCTTTCTATAATCAACGGATATAGAAATATGCCAAAAGGTGATATACTAAGTTTGGCTGATTCAGTTGTTTCAATTTCAAAATTAGCCTTTAATAAAAATATTAAAGAGGCAGAAATTAACCCTCTTATTGTAAAAAAGGATAAAGAAGGTGTCGTTGCAGTTGATGGTTTAATAATTCTAAAAACTAATAACTAATTAATTTTGAATATGATATTATTAAACATTAAACATTAAACATTAAACATTAAACATTAAACATTAATTTTAATTTAATGAGTTACTTATGAAACGAAAATTATTAGCAGTAGTAGCCGCCGATATGGCAGGATTTTCAAGGTTAATTGAGAATGATGAAATTACTATTCTTTCACGTCAAAAAAGTCATTTTAATGAAGTTATAAAGCCAGCAATTAAAAATTTTAATGGAGAAATAATAAAAACTACTGGTGATGGATTTTTAGCAACCTTTGAAAGTGCTCTGGATGCAGTTGAAAGCAGTATTGAAATTCAAATAAAAATTAACGAGTTAGAAAAACCTTTTACAAGTGAAAAAAGAATATGGTACCGGGTAGGAATTAATATTGGTGATGTTGTTCTTGATGAAGGAGATATTTTTGGAAATTGTGTAAA
>CAJJBL010000040.1 GCA_905182395.1 alpha proteobacterium SCGC AAA536-G10
TAAAGTCTGAAGCTAAAAAAAGAGGAATTGATTTGCTAGGCGAAATTCCTATTTCAGTTGATGTAAGAAAAAGTTCAGATTCTGGTATTCCAATTATAATTTCTGATCCAGATGCAATTCAATCAAAAAATTATAGAATTATTGCTAAAAGTATTATTAAATCAATAAAATTAGATGAAGAGGAAGTAGTATGAGTTTATATTATGAACTAGATCCTGCAAAAGACGGTGACAAACCTCTTTTACCTCCAATTTTAACCCCAATAGCTGTAATGAAAGGTTTAGATGTTTTTTCAAAAGCTATAGCCGTAGCCTCAAACAGTGAAGCAGGCACAGTTTTTTATTCGGAGGATTTAGATTATATTGAAGTTGCCATTGTGCTTTGTCCAGAAGTTTCAAAGATAAAATGTAATCAAATGCACTACATAATGATGGTTGCAGCAGGTGATACTATTGGTGCGTTAGCTCCGCCAGAAGTCGCTGTAACTTATACTTTTCCTGGCTTTATATACTTAAACAGAGGTGAAGCAGGGTTAGTGAAAATGGAAGTTGGCCCCTCATCAGATAAGGATTCAATACCAGACTGGATGGTGGTGGGCATTAAATTACGATTAAATGATAATATAGAAGTTGACGAAACTCAAATTAATAGAGATGTAACGTCCTTAGCAGATGAAGGCGGGGGATATGTATCTAGAACAAGAGCTGTTGAATCTTTATCGAGACATTTTTTGGCGTGGGTTAGTCAATGGGAAGATGAAGGTTTCAAATCAGTTGCAGATATGTGGAATAAAAGACGAGAAGCTAAAAAAAATATTATCTTAGAAAACAATAAAGAAATATCTTGGATTGGCTTAGATGAGAATGGTCAAGCTATTGTAAAATTAGATGGTAAAGATATATTTTTGTCTCCTATTGAAATTCCAAATAAATTTGGAGATCTGAAATTAAAATGAAGTTTGCAAGAACAATACGTTTTGACAAATCTGATTTAAATATTTTCCCTTTGGCTGCTGAAGAAGGGGAACTGGCTTTAGTAGGGACCTTTAGCTTTAATGAATTTGAATTTCAGGATTTAAAAGGTAAAATAAAACAAGCTTTTTCAAATGGATTTATTGGATTACCAAGTTTTGGTTACTCAACATTAGTCAATATTGTTAATGTAAAAGAAGAAGATCTATCGTATCTTAGGGAAAGTTTAGGTAAGCACTTTGTTATAAATTGTGGTGCGCCATCAAAAGATATAGCTGAAAAAGCTGCTGACGATGAAATAAACTTTATGATAGATTTATGTAAAAGCCATGAATTAGGAAGCTTATTAAGTGTTTCTAGAGAATGGTCAGATGAAGGGATTAAAGAAAAATTTAGAAATCTTCCTAAAGCAGATTCGTGTGCAGAACAAAAAATATGGACGTTTGTTGAAGATGATTAAATCTTAAAAAGAAAGACGAATAATGGTAAATAATGATTTCTGGTTAACCTCTGGCTGGCATCTTTTAGATAAAGATGAAACTGGTTTTTTGATTCCTACTGAAGATTTTATGAAAGCTTATTATTATAGGCCTGAAGTAGCTCCTGTAGAAGAATCATGTGAAGCTGAATTAGCGTTGCATAAAAAATTAATAGAAGCTCCTTTTGCAATTATAGAAAAAAATGAATTAAATGATATTAAAGATAAAGATGTAGTTTTTAATTATGAAGTTATTTTAAGATTTAGAGAATTTTTATCTCAACATCCAACACTTGAGGCGGCTTATTTAGCAATTGCAAGAGGACATGTTATTAATTTCCCTCCATTGTTTGTAGATCAAATGGTTCAAATTATATTAAGAAATATTCTTAATGAAAATCCTTTTACAATGCAAATCAGAGCTTCAGAAGTATTTTTTAGAAGTCAGCTTGTAACAATTGCTGAAGATGAAATTATGGTTGCTGACGAGACTACTGTAAATTTGCAGGCTGAACAAAAAACGTTGGATAAAAATAATTTAAATAAACTAGAGGTAGATATAGATATTTTAAGGGAGAGTACAGCTGATCATTATTGGGAAAGATCTGATAAATTTGATACATCTATTGATTTAGCTTATACTAAGCCTGGTTTGGATGCATTAGCAAGAGTGATAGAAAAATGGATTTTTCATTTCTTATCAATAGAAGTTTCTGTAAAGCCATTACAAAAAATTGAAGATGAAAAATGGTCTTGGCATATAGGTCTTGATAGCGATTCAACATCTATTCTAAATGATTTATATGAAGGCAAGGAATTAAACGATGCAAGGCTAAAACAAATTTTATGTTTATTTCAACTTGAAACTAAAGAGGGTTTCAATGAAGAAATGAAAAATAAGCCTGTTTATATTGGTTTGTCCATGGATCAAAAATCTATTATCAGATTTAAGCCACAAAACCTTTTAACTAATTTACCTTTAGCTAATCTGACTTAAATTCTAGTTTAAGTAATCATCAGTTGTTCTTGGATTTGGTCTTTCTTTCACATCGAGTATTTTATCTTTCTGTGTAAACATTGCTCCAACTCTGCAATCTTCGCACATCTTTAATATTTCTGTTTTACCTTCTTCTTGAAACATTGCATGAGATGATAATTTATCAATAATTTTTTCAATAGACTTTGTTGTCCCAAATGTTTTTCCACATTCAACACAATCGAATGGTTGATCTTCTATAATAATTCCTGCTGACATTGCCTCATCATTTAAATTAAATTGTGGTATTAATGATATTGCATTTTCAGGACATGTGGCTACGCATATACCACATTGAAGACAAGCGTCTTCTCTGAATAATAATTGTGGCGCATCAGGATTGTCTTGAAGAGCTCCTGCTGGACAAGCGCTTACGCATGATAAACAAATAGTACATGTATCAAGATTTACATCTACTTTTCCATATGGTGATCCTTCAGGCAATTGAATTATATCATTTTTATTATTATTACTTTTTGATAATCCTTGAACTCCAGCTCTTAAAATTCCTCTTGGAGCACCTAAAGGGATAAAAAGAGAAGGTTTAATTTTTGTATATTTTGATCTGTCATAAATTTTTTTTTCAACTAATTCTGGATCATTTTCTTCTATTATAGAGATGGAGTTATTATTATTATTGCCAACGCCAGATAGAAGGGAATTAGAAATTTCAATTTGTTTAGGAAGAAAATTAAATTCTTCATTATTTTTAGGATCAACAAGTATAAATATTTTCTTGTAACCTAAAGCAATAGATGAAACTAAGAGATCATGACCAACTCTTCCAACAGAATGCATTTCATAAGGGATTAGGTTTGCTGGCAAACCGTTGCCATATCTAGAGATTAAATTAATCATCTCTTTTCCAAACTCTCCATCAAATAGGATTAAAGCGGGATTACTTCCTCCTGCTTTTATGAAGTCATAATTAAGTTTTGATAATGATCCTAGAATAATATCTAGGCTTGGATAGTCAGTTTGAATTGCGCCTGATGGGCATACAGATCCACAAAACCCACATCCACCACATATTCCAGGGTCAACTGAGATTATGTCACCTGATGTTTGAATAGCTCCTGCCGGACATACATCTAAGCATTTAGTGCAGCCAGTTATACCATTACGTGAATGAGCGCATAAATTTTCATCAAATTTAACATAAATAGGTTTTTCAAATTGACCAATCATGTCAATTGTTTTTGTAAAGATTTCAAATAAATCAGATGGGCTATTAGTGCTTGCTCTAAAATATCCGTCACGCTTTTTGTCTCCTGTAAACAGAGGTGTATTTTCAGTAAGGTCAATAATTAAGTCACAATCGGTATCAACTGTTTGAAAAAATTCTCCAAATTCAATTTTGGCTTTGCTACTTACTAATGCCTCAGAAAAATCATTAACTTGAAGTTTAAATTGAGTAAAATAACCTTGAGCTAAATTAATGCTACCTTTTGTAATTTTATAATTGTTAGCTTCAATCATTATGTCATTTTTGAAGTTACAAATCATTAATGTAACCCCTAGATGATTGGCTAGTTTTTTACAAAGATCTGCAGCTATTTCAACGGCTTCATCTCCTTTGCTATGATCTACGTAAACAAAGCATCGTCCGGATGATTCCATTGTTAAACTTGGTGTTTGTTTTATATTTTCAATAGAAGAATTAATAATTGCACTTATTTTAGGGATTGACTTTTTACCTTCTTTTGACCATCCAGCATATTCTCTAATATTAAAAGTACTTGGCATAGAAAAGTTATGTTCCTCAGCAACTTTTTCAAAAGTTTTTGTCTCTTGAGTACAGGCAATTAGTAAATTTTTGTTATTATTTTTGCTTTCATTTAAAGCCTCAATTACGACATCTATGTCAGATCCGCATAAATTGTTTTCGACTTTACAATTTGAAGAGGATTGACATGCTTTAGAAAGCTCTAATCCGTCTATATCCATAGTTTTTTCGCAGTTACAAATTAATATTTTATTATTAAGAATATCCATTTTTAACTCTCCCAAGATTAATCCATAAAGCGATTAAATTATCAAAAATGTCAATTAATTTTTGTTTTTTAAAAAATTTTTAATTTGTTATTTTTTAATTTTTATTGCTAATGTTTATCATAATTATTTTATTTTGTTGAAAATAGATTGTAATTTTTATGGAAAATATCGAGACGCAGAAACATCTTCTATACGCAGTAAGAATTATTCTTGAAAGACAAAAGATAGATAATATTTGGGAAGATCATAAATGGGTAGTTAATGATTTGGTGCCACTAAATGTAACTAGTGGATCAGGGTATCCTCCAATTAATGATGTAAGAATTTATCCATTAATAAGCGATATCAAAGTTAAAGATAATGCTAATAATAATTTATTTGTGGCAGAAGCCTCTATAGACTTACATAGAGCTGAAGCCGAAGGTTACGCTGAAAACCTGCAATCGTCAGATCCGTCTGTATATATTGTGCTTAGAGAAGGAGATTTGACGGAAGGTGACGAAAATGGAGCCGATAATGGAATTAAATCTAATATAGATATTCATTTAGCTGAGGTTTCTTTGTCGCCTTACCATATTCAAGATTATGAAGACTGTGGAGAAGATAAGGTTGAAAAAATACCATTATATGGACCAATTGCAGAACTTCTTGAAAAATTTGTTGAATTTCATTTTCATCCTGAGGAATTTAAAAAAAGAAAGAGAGATAAAAAAAAGATAGATGAAATTACAAAGCGTGGTGGTGACCCTCGTTTAAATAAAAAAGATACAATCAATTAATTTTAATGATGCTTTAGGATTAAAAATAATTATGGAAGAAGAAAATAAAGATAATTCACAAGAAGGGTTTATATCAAGGTGGGCTAAAAAGAAGGCGAACAAAAATTCTAAAACAAAATTTGTTGAAGAAAGAGATGATGATGCCGAAAAATTAAATCTTGAAAGTGGTATTGAAGAACTTGATTCAGAACAAATTGAAGATGAAAGTCAATATGATGAATTAAATGATGAAGAGTTGTTGGAAAAATTTAAATTACCTAATCCAGAAAAAGTTAAAAAAGAAAAGGGGTTAGACTTATTTTTTAAAGATGGAGTGCCTGATCGATTAAGGCAAATAGCTCTTAGAAGAGTTTGGAAATTAAACCCTATTATTAGATATGCAGATGCAGACATTAACGATTATCATGAAGATTTTACTGACGCTGCAACTGTTATAGAAGGCATGAAAACTGCCTATCAAGTTGGTAAAGGTTATCTTTCAGCATTAGTTGAAGAAGATGATGATAAAGATAAAGATGATGATGAAAATGAAAATGACAATGACAAAAAAGAAGAAGGTGAAAAAAAATCAAACCTTCAAAAGTCACCAAAAGAAAATTTAGAACAAGAAAAAACAATTATACAGGACGAAAAAACAGAATTAAATTCAAAAAAAGAAGATAAAAATAATTTAAATCAAATGACTGAGACGACAGAAGCTGTGAAAGATGAAGATTATATTGAGCCAAGAAATATTGATAAAGAAGAGTTTTTTATACAGCCCACATTTGAAGAAAAGCCGAAACCTAAAATGATGATTTTTAAACCTCGGACTTAATGATAGTATTTTTTATAAGAAAAAATAAGTCATAAATTCTTATCTCTTAACAAATTCATTAAAAAAAGCTTTCTTTTTACTTTTTTGTAAATAATAATATATTTGGGGAGATCTAATTTGAATTCAATTAATGTTACAAAAGAGTTGCTTATTGAAGAAGAAGACCAGCTTAGAGCTGATATGTATTCTTTTTTAGCTAGCTTATTAAGAACAGAACCAAGTGCAGATTTAGTTAAGCAATTAACATTACTGGAATCTGACGATACGCCCATTGGTAAGGCAATCAAAATACTCACAAAATTAGCTTCATCCCTTGATCTCCCGTCAATAAGAGCTGAGTATGTTGGAATATTTATTGGTGTAGGACGAGGTGAAATTCTACCTTTTGCGTCTTATTATCTAACAGGATTTTTAAAAGATAAGCCTTTAGCAAAGTTAAGAGGAGATATGCAAGAGATTGGTATTACCGTGTCTTCAGGTATTGACCCAGAAGACCACATTGCTACATTGTTTGATATTATGGCTGGTCTGATTCTTGGAAAATTTAATAGAAAATTTTCAATAGGAGAACAAAAAGATTTTTTTAATAAGCATTTAGCTCCATGGGTTGATTTACTTATGAGGGATATTGAAGCTTCAAAAATAGCAGTTTTTTATGCGCCAGTTGGAACTATAGGAAGAGAATTTATAGAAATTGAACGTTCTTCGTTCAAAATGAATGTTGCGGGGTAGCGATAGGCCCCTGTTTCATTAGTTCAAATTATTGAACTTATTATTTAAGGAGTAGAAAATGGAAAGTAATAAACCAAAAAACGGTAGAAGAGACTTTTTAAAAGGTGCAGCAGTCACGGCAGCAGCTGTTACAGTTGCGGCTTCTGTTTCAACGACAGCTTCTGCAGATGAGACTATGAATACAACTGGTTTAGGCTACCAGAAGACAAAGCATGTTAAAACGTATTACGAAACTGCAAGGTTTTAATTTAATTTAAATTATTTTAGGAGGAATACTATGCTTAGAAAGAAGACGAAAGGGGTGGCGATAGGCTCCCAAACTTCATCTTTCATTGGTAAGGCCACTGGAAAAGTCGTCGATAGACGTGCTTTTTTAAAAGGGTCTGGATTAGCAATTGGAGGTTTGGCTACTGCGGCGGCGTTAGTTGGCCCAAATGTTAAGTCTGCAAAAGCAGCGGCTTCAAATTCAGCTATATCTATAAAGAAATCAGTTTGTACCCATTGTTCAGTTGGTTGTACGGTAATTGCCGAAGTTCAGAATGGTGTTTGGACTGGTCAAGAGCCAGGTTGGGACAGCCCTATAAATCTTGGCGCTCATTGTGCTAAGGGTTCTTCTGTTCGTGAGACAGCAAGTGGAGAAAGAAGATTAAAATATCCTATGAAACTTGTTGGTGGACAATGGACAAGAATGTCTTGGGATGATGCCATAAACGAAATTGGTGATAAAATGCTTGATATAAGAAAATCATCAGGTCCAGATTCAGTTTATTGGTTAGGGTCAGCTAAGTTCAATAATGAACAATCTTATTTATTTAGAAAGTTTTATGCATATTGGGGATCTAATAACGGTGACCACCAAGCTAGAATTTGTCACTCAACCACGGTTGCAGGTGTTGCTAATACCTGGGGTTATGGAGCAATGACAAACTCTTATAACGATATTCATAATTCTAAGGCAATTTTTGTAATTGGTGGAAATCCTGCTGAAGCTCATCCGGTTTCACTAATGCACTTAATGAAAGCTAAAGAGCAAAATAATGCACCTTTAATTGTTTGTGACCCAAGGTTTACTAGAACAGCAGCCCATGCAGACGAGTATGTTAGATTTCGTCCAGGGTCAGATGTCGCATTAATTTGGGGAATTATGTGGCACATTTTTGAAAATAAATGGGAAGACAAAGAGTATATTAGGCAACGTGTATACGGAATGGATGACGTTAGAGCCGAAGTAAAAAAATGGAACCCTGAAGAAACTGAAAGAGTAACAGGAGTTCCTGGTTCACAGTTAAAAAGAGTAGCTAAAATAATGGCTAATAATAGACCTGGCACTTTTATCTGGTGTATGGGTGGAACTCAGCACACAAATGGTAATAATAATACTAGAGCGTACTGTGCTTTTCAATTAGCCTTGGGTAATATGGGTACTGCTGGTGGTGGTGCAAATATTTTTCGTGGACATGACAATGTTCAAGGTGCAACAGATATGTGTATTTTGTCTCACTCATTGCCAGGCTATTATGGATTAGCAGCAGGTTCATGGAAACATTGGGCTCGTGTATGGGAAGAAGATTATGATTGGTTAAAGGCAAGATTTGCATCTATAAAAGGAAAAGATGGAAAGACAAAAAGTCTTATGAATCATAAAGGAATACCTGTTTCAAGATGGATTGATGGTGTTTTAGAAGATAAAGAAAATATCGAGCAACCTGATAATTTAAGAGCAATGGTATTCTGGGGACATGCGCCAAACTCTCAAACAAGAATGAAAGAGATGAAAGTTGCTATGGAGAAGTTAGACCTAATGGTTGTAATTGATCCTTATCCAACTGTTTCAGCGGTTTTATCTGATAAAACAGATGGGGTGTATTTATTGCCTTCAACTACTCAGTTTGAAACATATGGTTCAGTAACAGCTTCAAATAGATCTCTTCAATGGAGAGAAAAAGTAATTGATCCTTCATTTGATTCACTTCCTGACCATACCATTATGTACAAGTTTGCAAAAAAGTTTGGTTTTGCAGATCGTATGTTTAGAAAAATAAAGATAAATGAAGTGACATACGCAAATAAAGGTACAAAAAGAGAAGGGGTAAAAACTCATCAGGAACCTTTAATTGAAGATATCACAAGAGAGTTTAATGGTGGAATGTGGACTATTGGTTATACTGGTCAGTCACCAGAGAGACTTAAAGCTCATATGAAAAACCAACATGTTTTCGATAGAACTACTCTTAAAGCAGTAGGCGGAGAGCTTGATGGTGATTATTATGGTCTTCCTTGGCCTTGTTGGGGAACGGCTGATATGAAACATCCAGGAACTCCTCTATTATATGACACATCAAAGCCAGTAGCTGAAGGTGGCCTTTGTTTTAGAGCTAGATTTGGAGTAGAACATGAAGGTAACAACTTGTTAGCTGAAGGTTCATATCCAGTAGGATCTGAAATCAAAGATGGTTATCCTCAATTTACAATGGCAATGCTTAAAAAACTTGGATGGGATAAAGATCTAACAGCCAAGGAAAAAGAAGCTATTGCTAAAGTAGGCGGAGATAAAGCAAATTGGAAAGTAGATTTATCAGGTGGAATTCAAAGGGTTGCAATCAAACACGGTTGCGCGCCTTTTGGAAATGCTAAAGCAAGGGTTAAAGTTTGGACATTCCCAGACCCAATTCCATTGCATAGAGAGCCATTATATACTTCTCGTAGAGATCTAGTGGCAGACTATCCAACTTATTCGGATAGAATGGCATATAGACTCCCTACTATGTATAAGTCTATTCAAGATGTTGATCATACCGCAAAATATCCTCTTATTTTAACTTCTGGAAGATTAGTCGAATATGAGGGTGGTGGAGATGAGACTAGATCAAATCCATGGCTTGCTGAATTGCAACAAGATATGTTTGTAGAAATAAGCACATTTGATGCAAATTCAAAAGGTATAAGAAATGGAGCAATGGTATGGGTTGCGACACCTGAGGGAGCTCGAATTAAAGTGATGGCGCAAGTCACTGAAAGAGTTGCAAAAGGAGTAGCATTCTTACCTTTCCATTTTGGAGGTCATATGGAAGGAAAAGATCTGCGGTCTAAATATCCAGTGGGTTCAGACCCATACGTATTAGGTGAATCAGCAAATACAGCTTTTACATACGGATATGACGCTGTAACACAGATGCAAGAGACTAAGTGCTCATTGTGTCAAATTGAACTAGCTTAGGGGAGGCGTAAAATGGCACGAATGAAATTCTTATGCGACGCAGAAAGATGTATAGAGTGTAACGCTTGTGTAACGGCATGTAAAAACGAGCATGAAGTTCCATGGGGAATTAACAGAAGAAGAGTTGTAACTATTCAGGATGGTAAACCTGGTGAAAGGTCAATCTCAGTTGCGTGTATGCATTGTTCAGATGCACCATGTATGGCTGTATGTCCAGTAGACTGTTTTTATCAAACTGACCAAGGTGTAGTTCTTCACTCTAAAGATCTATGTATAGGTTGTGGATATTGCTTTTATGCATGTCCATTTGGAGCACCTCAGTATCCACAAGCAGGAAACTATGGTTCAAGAGGAAAAATGGATAAATGTACTTTCTGCGCAGGTGGCCCAGAAACAGATATGTCTGGCGATGAATTCCAAAAATATGGTCGTAACAGATTAGCAGAAGGTAAATTACCAGTATGTGCAGAAATGTGTTCTACAAAAGCACTTTTAGCAGGTGATGGTGATGAAGTTGCTAACATTTTCAGAGAAAGAGTTGTCTCACGTGGATTTGGCTCTGGAGCTTGGGGATGGGGAACAGCATACCAATTAAAAGGCTAAATTAGTTATAGAAAAGGCGGGAAATAGAATTCCCGCCTTTTTTTATATTCTATATATACTTAGATTAAAATTGGGGTGAAAATGATAATAAAATTTCATAAAAATCTATTAATAGTGTTGTTTATATTGAGCACATTTTTAATAAGTTCATGCAGAGAAGATGAACAAAATAGAGTATTGAATTATAATAAAGGTGTATATCTTGGAGAAAAAGATACTCCACTTACAGAGCAACAAATAACAAAATTAAGAATACATACATCTAGACAAAAAAGTTATTAATATTTCAAATTTTGTTAGGAGAGAATTAAAATGTTAAAAAAAATAACAGCTGTAATAATGATGGTATTTATTTTAAATACAATAATCATATCAAATTCAAACACTTCTTTAGCACAGACTAAAGGAGAAGTTCCTGGTAAATCATTAGGAATAAAATCTGATACAGATTTATGGAAATACGTGCGTAATGGAAATGCTGGGACAACACAAATGAAAGATGAACTTTCAGCAGTGATGATTCAATCAGAAGGCGATAATTGGAGAGCACTTAGAAATGGTCCAGTCTCAATGTTTGGAGGAATAGGATTAGCAGGAATAATTGCATTATTATTTGTATTCTTTTTATATAGAGGAAAAATTAAAGTTGAATCAGGATTATCTGGTGACACTATATTACGATTTGCAACATTAGATAGGTTTGCACACTGGTTAATGGCAGGATCATTTGTTTTATTAGCTCTTACAGGTTTAAATATACTGTATGGAAGGTATGTTTTGATACCTATTTTAGGGCCTGAATTATTTAGTTCAATAACAGTTGGAGGAAAATATATACATAATTATTTATCCTTTGCATTTATGATTGGTTTAGCTTTGGCATTTATACTATGGGTTAAACATAATATTCCTACAAAAATAGACTGGCAATGGTTAAAAATGGGTGGTGGAATATTTAAAGCGGGAATGCATCCCCCAGCTAAAAAATTTAATGCAGGTCAAAAGATGATTTTCTGGATTACAATGATAGGAGGCTTATCAGTTAGTATGTCAGGCATTGCACTTATGTTCCCATTTGAGACAAGTATGTTTTCGGAAACTTTTGCATTGCTAAATATATTTGGTTTAGACCTTCCAACAAATTTAACTGCTATGCAAGAACAACAGTATAATCAATTATGGCATGGAGTTGTTTCATTAGGGTTAATGATAATGATAATTGCTCATATTTATATTGGTTCTGTAGGAATGGAAGGTGCACTTGATGCAATGAACAGTGGAAAAGTAGATAGAAACTGGGCAAAAGAACACCATAATTTATGGGTAAAAGAAGAAGACGAAAAATCATAATAACTTATAAATTGCATGGTAAGAATCTATAAAAGTAAAATAATAATGATTTTTGGATTTGATTTTAAAAAAGGCATTAGGAATGTAATTATATTCTTAATGCCTTTATTTTTAATAAATACTAATGTAAGTGCAATAGAAAAATTAATTGCACATGGTGGTCCAGTAAAGGGATTGGCGGTTTCAAAAAATAAGAAATATATGGCGAGTGCAAGTTTTGATTATTCAGTGGTATTATGGGGATTAAACCCAATAGAAGAAAAAATGACATTAATTGGCCATGATGCAGCAGTTAATACAGTAAAATTCTCTCATAGCAATAACACTTTAGCCTCGGGTGGTGACGATAATAAAATATTGCTTTGGCAACTTAAGTATCCAATAAAAAAAAATATTTCAATAGAACCTATTATCCTTGGTGAGCATAGAGGAAAAGTTGTTGACTTAGATTTTTCTAAAGATGGGAAATATTTACTCACAGCAAGTTGGGACGGAAGTATTGGTGTATGGGATATAATAAAAAGAAAAAATATTCAATTTATAAAAGGACATAAAGGGCCAGTATATTCGGTAAAATACTCCGAAGATAATAGTCAAATATATAGTTCAGGATACGACGGAGAAATAAGATTATGGAATGCTAAAAATGGAAACTTTATCCGACCTCTAGTAAAAAATGGTTGGGGCATATCGGTATTTGAAGTTAATGAAGAAAAAAATTTTATAGCTTACGGATCAACTGATGGTATTATCAAAGTTGTAAAACTTAATGAAGATAAAGAAATTCTTAAAATAGGGAATAATAGAACTCCTGTTTTATCTATGTATTATTTAAAAGAAAAAAATTTAATAAGTTTTGGAAATGCAAAAGGAAGGATGATAATACTTGATACTAATAGTTGGTCATTAGTAAGAGATTTTAATGCTGTAAATGGACCTATCTGGGACAACATTTTATTTCCAGAAGATACATCATTAATAGTAGCGGGGTTAGATGACTTTTTAACTAGATGGGAGATATTTGATTTTCCACCTGAAATATTAGATAGACCAGGACCTGCAAGACGATTTAACCCATTAGAAGAAGTAAGCAATGGAGAAAAACAATTTGCTAGAAAATGTAGTGTTTGTCATACTTTAAATTCAGATGGAAAAAAAAGAGCAGGACCTACATTATATAAAGTATTTGGAAGAAAAGCAGGAACATTAAAAGGTTATAAATATTCAGAAGCATTATTAAAATCTAAAATTATTTGGAGTGAAAAAACAATAAATCAATTATTTCATGAAGGACCAGATAAAGTAACGCCGGGAACTAAGATGCCTATTCAAAAAATGAAAAGGTATGACGATAGAAAAGATCTTATTACGTTTTTAAAAGAAGCTACAAAGTAAAATTAAATATAAAGGGAGACAATAATGAAAATGGTATTAATAAGCGGATTATTTGGAATAATAGTGGGTGTTGGAGCTTACTACATATTAATGAGTTTAGGAATGGATACAGCAAGTGTTATGTCTAGTGTAAACGTAAGGCTAACAGACTAATTTCTAGTAAATAAAAAATGAAAATTATTAAATGAAAATCAAAGAAAAATCTATTATAAAAATTTTAATATTAGTTTTCTCATTGTTTTCATTTAATTTGGAAGCAAGTAATTCTTCTAATGTGTGGAATAATGCTTATAAATCAGTTGTTGTTGTTTTACCTACATGGTCTGGCTATAGCAAGCCAGGTTTTGGCGCACCAAATGGTGTGGCACCAGCAGGTACTGGGTTTTATATCTCATTAAAAAATAATAAAAAAGTTAGTAATTATATAATTACAGCTGCTCATGTAATTAAAGAATCTAAAAATATAAAAATAAAAAATTATCAAAATAAAATAGAGAAAGTAGAATTAATTATTGCTGATAAAAAGCGAGATATTGCAATATTGAAATCTAAAGTAAATGGTCAAGCAATTAAAATGTCTCCCAAAAAAAATGCAATTGGAAATCATGTCTGTGTAATAGGCAATAGTTTTGGTTTAGGACCAAGTTTGTCTTGTGGAGTTATTTCAGCACAAAATAGAAAAAATATAGGTTTTAATGAAATAGAAAATTTTATTCAAACAGATGCAGCTGTAAATCCAGGAGACTCAGGAGGACCTCTATTAAATAATAATGGAGAATTAATAGGTATGTTAGATGCAATCTTTACAAAAGAAGCAGATATTGATGCTGGGGTTAATTTTGCTATAGACAATGATTTAATAAATGAATTTATTAAGCTAAATTTGCATTTAATAAAGTAGAGTTGTAATGGAGATAAAACCTACAAAATTAGAAACAGCAAAAAGGGATCTATTAAAAAGTATAAATAGTATAGTTGAAAGCGAAGAAATTTTAATAGAACACTCATTAGAAAGAATCGTTAAGACTGAAATTGTTAGTAATATTAATTTGCCTCAAACAGCAAACTCAGCAGTGGATGGTTACGGAGTTTTAGCTGAAACATTACATAGCAATCATAAAACTGAATTTGATGTTGCTGGAATAGCAAAAGCAGGACATCCGTTAAATAAAATTATTAAAAAAAATCAAACTGTAGAAATTTATACTGGAGCAGTAATGCCAAAAGGTATAGATGCAATTGCTATGCATGAAAAATGTAAAAGATTTGGAAATAAAGTTATAATAAATGAAAGTTTATTAAAATATCAAAATATGAGGCCTATAGGTGAAAACCTTAAAAAAGGGGAAGTAGTAGTAAAAAAAGGAAAATTAATAAATCCTGCTGATATTGGTCAATTAGCTGCCTCAGGTAATGAGGCTGTGAAGGTTTATAAAAAAATAAATTTGTCAGTAATCTCAACAGGAGATGAATTAGTTGATACTTCTACTAATCAAATAAATGAAGGTCATATATTTGATTCTAATCGACCAATGCTGTTATCGTTATTCAGCAACAAATATTTAAAATTATATGATATGGGAATAGTTAAAGATAATAGAAAAGATTTAGCTAAAAAGTATGAAAAATGTTTGTCAAAAAGTGATGTGGTGATTTCATCAGGAGGAGCCTCAGATGGTATAGAGGATCATACCCAAAGCGCATTAAAAGACATAGGAGCTAAATGTTTGGTCTGGCAGTTAGCAATGAAACCAGGCAAACCAATGGCAGTAGGTATAATTGAAGGTAAATTAATTTTTTGTTTACCCGGTAATCCGGTAGCTGCGTTTGTTTGTGCAAAACTAATAATTAAACCTTTAATAAATAAATTAGCAGGCTGTGAAGATTTAGAAACATTTACCATAAAATTACCTTCAGGATTTAATCATAATAAAAGAATAGGAAGAGCTGAATATTTAAGGGCAAAAATTATAAATAACGAAAATGGATCGTTTATAACTCTACATGGAAGGAAGGGTGCTGGTGTTATTTCATCTTTAACAGGTGCAGATGGTTTAGTTGAAATTCCTCTAGAATGTGAAATTGTTAGAAAAGGAGATTTACTTAAATTTATTCCTTTTAATCACATAGGTTTATAATTTAATTAATTAGGTATTAAATTATTATCCCATTTAACAATTACATTGAATGAAATTGAAATTCTAGGAAATTCAGACATGTTTGGATGGACTAAATGATGTATAAAGGCTGGCCATAATAACAAATCACCAGATTTAGGTAAAACTCTATGTTCTGGATCGACTTGCTTATCTCCTTTAATTGAATTCATATTAGCTTGTCCACGTGGATCAAAAAAACTTATTGAAGCAGGATTTAAGTCAGATCTAAAAATTTCTGCATCAGATTGATCTGGGACATTCACATAATATGTACCAGACAACCATGAGTGAGGATGGTTGTGCAAATTATGATAGTCACCTTTCATATTAACATTTCCCCATCCTTGAATAGACCATTTTAATTCATAGGAAATTCCAGATTTTTGAGCATAATCAAATATTGCTTTATCAATACATTGTTTTAACCAAAACATCACAGGATGGTCCATATTAAGTATATTTTGAGCAATGTAATTTTCAGTCATGTTATCTTGAGAAATGTTATTTGACAAAACTATTCCTGAAATAACAGGGTTCGCCGTTTCAAAGCCAGGTAAACTCATTTCTAAAAATTGAGTTGGCCAAAGATCTAAAAATTTTGGTTTGATAGAATTATTATTTTTCACTCGTCTAACCATTGTAAACTCCAGAATAAGGATTTGTTTTAAGTAATATTATATCTTTGAATAATAAAATCAGAAATTGAATTTATATTATTTAAATCAAAAGTAGGAATTGAAGATTCAATGTTTATATCTGATGCAATGGCAAAAATATTATTATCCTCTTTATATAGCTCAGGTTTACCAATAATTGGCCTGTAAACTTCAAATTTAGGTATAGGTTCATTTTTATAACCTTCTACTATAATTAGATCACATTTTTGGATAGGATCTTTTGAAAACATTTCTATCATTTGAAATAAACTTTTTTCATCATGTTCATCATTTTCTTGTATCATAGCAAATCGTTCTTTAGATGAGATTATCATTGGTCTAGCGCCAGCTTTTCTTAAATTAAAAGAATCTTTCCCAGGTTTATCAAGTTCAAATTTATGATGTGCATGTTTTAATGTGCCTATTGTTATTCCTATCTTTGTAAAGTTTTCAATTAGTTTAGTACATAAAGTAGTTTTTCCAGATCCTGACCAACCAGCTAATCCAAAAAACGGAGGTAATTTACCAAGAATCTGTTGAGCTTTAATGAGGTCTAATGGAGAGTTTAAATTAGTAAAAGGATCAAAATTATCATTATTGATTTTATCAAAATCAACATAAGCTACTTTAAGACTAGAAGTAAAAATATCAATTTTTCTTATACCTTCATTTAATGCCTTTTCTAGTTTGAGGTTAAGATCAGATTTCCATAATGCTATGACTGGATGATTATAACCTTTCGATTGAGCAACAACTAAATCAACATCTAATTCTTTATTTTTTAATTTAATCATTTCTTTTACAATATTTTTAGGAAGAAACGGGGTATCACAAGGTAAGGTCATAACCCATTTTTGGTTTAATTGACGAGCCCAATTTAAAGATGCTAATATTCCTGCCAATGGACCTAAGTGGCCTTTGATAGGATCTTCAATTATTTCATAACCAAATTCAGAAAACTTATCTAAATTAGTATTAATATTTAATGCTATAGGTGCAACATGACCTGAAATACTTTCTAAAACGTAAGATAAAAGAGGACGATCTAGAAGAGGTATTAAAGCCTTATCTTTGCCACCCATTCTTCTACCTTTTCCTCCTGCTAAAATCACACATGGAACGATTTCATTTAAATTTTCCAAATTTTTTATTATCCCTAATTAATTATAGCTCTCTGTGCAGATATGATGTCATCATTTTTTATAGTTTTGGTATCTGTATCAAAAATAACTCTCTCAATGCCATTTGCTATAATCATTCTCTTCCCTTTAGCTCTGCCAATTAAGGTAAGGCCTGCATCTTTGGCAAGGTTTACTCCAGATTCTGTAAATCCAGATCTTGAAATGAGAATGGGTATTCCCATTTGAGCAGTTTTAATAACCATTTCAGAGGTTAATCTTCCTGTAGTGTAAAAAATTTTATCTTTTGATTCTTCTTTATTTAAAAACATCCATCCAGCAATTTTATCCATAGCATTATGTCTACCTACATCTTCAACATATATTAAGGGAATATCATTTTTACATAATACACATCCATGAAGAGCTCCAGCTTTTAGATAAAGGCTCGGTCTAGTATTGACTTTCTTAGATATAGTATAGATCCATGAGGTTCTAATTTTAGCTTTTTTATTTAAGTTAATAGATGAAAAATCATCCATTATATCTCCATAAACAGTACCAACAGCACATCCACTCGTACGTATTTTCTTTTCCATTTTCTTTTCATAATTAGTTTGTCTTTCAGTTCTTATAATTACGACTTGTAAATCTTTATCATAATTAATCTCTGATATAACATCGTCCTTTTTAAGCATGTTTTGATTTAACAAATAACCTACGGCCAAAAGATCAGGCATGTCGCCAAGTGTCATTGCAGTTACAATTTCTTGTTTATTAAGATAAATGGTTAAGGGTACTTCTTTTACAACAGGCAATTGAATATGTTCACCTATCTCATTGATGCAATCAATTTTTTCTGTGAGTTTGTCATTTTCTAAATCAGGTGAAATAAAAAATTCTTTTTTATCGTTCATAATCCTTACCTATTATTTAACGGATTGTTTAAATGCCGCCCAATTGATAAACTCTTCAGATTCTTTTGTTAAATGATCAGATAATACAAGGTACTTTTTTAAAAGCTCTTTTCCAAAAAAAGTAACAAGTGTTCCTTTATTACCTGGTTGTTTTTCTAAAATAGGATTTGGGAATGCTTCTTCAATTGTTTTTAAAAGAAGCGTAGCTCTCTTAGTGCTCATCCCCATTGCTTTAGCGGCTGATCGAATTGAACCTTTTTCAGCAACTAAATGAAATAGTTCCATTTTACCTGCGCCTATCATATGACCTTGAATATACACTTTAATTCTAATGCCATTTTCATTTTCATTAACTAACCTAGGTGGTAATGAAGAGCGCTTTATTTGTATTGACTTATTTTTCATTAACCAATTATAGGATATAATGTTAAAATAAACCAAATATTTTTAAAAAGAATTTTTGTATGTCTGATTATTTTACAACTGAAGAATTAGCTGGTTTTCTTAGAGTTAAGTCACGAAAAATTTATGACATGGTTTCTAAAGAAGAAGTTCCTCATTCCAAAGTAATGGGAAAATTATTATTTTCCAAAATTGAAATATCAAACTGGATATCAGGATCTCAACATCAAAGTTTTGATGATCAGACAGTCCCAATGGTTTTGTTAGGAAGTCATGATCCTTTATTAGAGCTAGCAGTAAAAAAATCACAATCTGGAATTGCAATGTCGTTTGATGGAAGTACTCAAGGAATAGATAGGCTTAAGTTGAACGAAGGATTTGCTTCTGGGTTACATCTATATGATTATCAAAAAGATATATGGAACATTCCTATAATTAATGCAGAATTATCAAACAAACCTATTGTTTTAGTAGAATGGGCAAAAAGAGAAAGAGGTTTAATCTTTAAAAATGATAATTACATCAAAAATAATTCTATAGAAAACTTCAAAGGAAAAAAACTAGTAAGGAGACAAACGGGATCAGGTGCTGAAAAATATTTACAATATATATTAAATGCTAAAAATCTAAATTACGATGATTTTGATAGAACAGATATTGCCTATTCAGAAAATGATGCAGTTTTCCTTATTTCATCTAATCAAGCGGATATCACGCTTGGATTAAAATCTGAAGCTAAAAAATATGATCTAAACTTTATTCCTATTGTTACTGAAAGATTTGATCTGGTAGTTAATAGAAAGTTTTGGTTTGAAAAGCCTTTTCA
>CAJJBL010000041.1 GCA_905182395.1 alpha proteobacterium SCGC AAA536-G10
AAACCTATTAAATGTTTCACGTGAAACATGTTGATAAGAGCAAAATTCTTCGTATGTATTAATTATCACTTAAGGCTCTTAAACTTTTTTGACTTTTTAAATATCTAAGTAGCAACAAAGTTGCTGATGGTGTGAATCCCGGTAATTTTGAAGCTTGTGCTATTGAATAAGGCCTAACTTTAAAGAGAATGTCCTTAATTTCGTTTGACAAACCTTTAACCTTAGCAAAGTCTAAGTCTAACGGAATCGTAACTTTATCTTCTCTTTTAAAATCTTTTATGTCAACTTGTTGCCTTTTTAAGTAAACACTGTACCTGCAATCAGTTTCTAGTTGATAATAAAGTTTTTGAGGTATTTTTTTTAATTCAGGCCATAAAGATAATAAATCTAAAATCTTAATTTCTCCAGATGATAATATTTCTTTTGCCGTCCTAGTCTTTCCATTTCTAGTACACGGAAGTTTATTCTCTCTTAAAACTTTTGTTTTAGCATTTAATTCAGCTAGAAGTATGTATCCTTTTTCTAATTCTTTATTTTTTTTACCCCAGGCTATTTCTCTTTCTTTTTTGACTACCCCAACATCTATTCCTTTTTGGGTTAATCTTTGATCGGCATTATCTGACCTTAGTAAAAGTCTATATTCTGCTCTTGAAGTAAACATTCTATAAGGTTCAGGGGCTCCTCTACTAATTAAGTCATCAATCATTACGCCTATATATGCTTCAGAACGATCTAATACAAACCATTTAGGGAAAGAATTTATATTTATAGCCGCGTTAATTCCTGCAATAATTCCTTGAGATGCAGCTTCTTCGTACCCAGTTGTACCATTAATCTGACCAGCAAAAAAAAGTCCATTTACATCTTTAACTTCTAAAGTATTTTTTAAAGCTCTTGGATCCATGTAATCATATTCTATCGCATAACCATGTTGAACAATCACAGATTTTTCTAAACCAGGTATTGTTTTTAAAAAACTCTCTTGTACATGTTTTGGCAAGCTAGTTGAGATACCATTTGGATAAACCAAATTACTGTCTAAACCTTCTGGTTCTAAAAAAACTTGATGAGATTCTTTGTCGTAAAATCTATTAACTTTATCTTCGATACTAGGGCAATACCTAGGGCCTGAACCCGATATTGATCCAGAATAAACAGGTGAAAGATTTATATTTTCAAAAATTATTTTGTGAGTTTCTTTAGTTGTTCTAGTTATACCACATTGAATTTGTTTAACATTTATTTTATCTGTCATGTAAGAGAATGGTATTGGTTCTTTATCTGCACTTTGCATTTCTATGTTTTTCCACTCAATACTGTTTTTCTCTATTCGAGGTGGAGTACCAGTTTTTAATCTTCCTATAGGCAAATTTAACTGGCGTATCTTATTAGATAGTATGTTAGAAGCGTCATCTCCTATTCTACCTGCCGAAAACCTCTGATTTCCAATATGAATAACGCCACCTAAAAATGTTCCCGTAGTTAAAACGACAGATTTAGACTTATAAAATTGCTCTCCTTCAGTCACAACCCCTGTTATTATTTTTTTTTCAATAATTAAATCACTAACTGTAGTTTCAATTATTTTTAGGTTTTCCTCATTTTGTAGTAGTTTATTTACAGCTATTTTATATAATTTTCTATCTGCCTGTGATCGTGGGCCATGGACAGCAGGTCCTCGAGATCTATTAAGCATCCTAAATTGAATTCCAGATCTATCAATAGCTTTAGCCATTATTCCATCAAGCGCATCTATTTCTCTTACTAAGTGACCTTTACCCAGACCTCCAATCGCTGGATTACAAGACATTTCTCCTATTGTATCTAATTTCATAGTAATTAATAAAGTTTTAGCACCCATTCTAGATGAAGCTGAAGCTGCTTCAACACCTGCGTGGCCACCACCAATTACAATTACATCAAAATCTTGCATAAAAATTGCCTAAAAAAATATATTTATTTACCTATACAAAAACTATTAAATATATCGTCTAAAACTTCTTCTACGTCAATGATTTTAGTTATAGAACCAATTGAGATTGCAGCTACCCTTAATTCTTCTGCGACTAATTCCGCATTATTATTTAAGTTTATTTTATTTAACCTATCAAGAGCTACAATAGCATTCTTAACACCATCTACATGTCTTAATCTTGTTAAGTAAACACTTTCTCTTGGAGACAAAGAAATAAAATAGCTAACTATTTTTTCAATTAATTCATTAATTCCTATATTTTGTTTAACAGATATTTGATGCGCATCTTCTCTTATTTCTTTTTTTAAATCTGATTTAGTTTGAACAAATATTTTTTTTTGATTTTTTGTTAATTCAGGTG
>CAJJBL010000042.1 GCA_905182395.1 alpha proteobacterium SCGC AAA536-G10
AAGCTTTGATTTAATCCAATCTCAACAAAATTTGAATAATGTTTCAGTTGACATGAATGCCTTATTTCATCCTTATAAAAAAGACGTTTTTGGCGTTTCATTAAAAATAATATGTCACTTAAGTCTAGAAAAAAATAATGTTTTTCATTTAGAATTAGATTATTCTGGTTTATTTAAAATTATGAATATTGAAATTTATAATCAAGATGACTTAACAAGTGAAGCAGTTAGACTTCTTTTTCCTTTTGCTAGGTCAATTATAGCACAAATCACTCTAAATGGAGGTTCCCTTCCTATATTTTTAGATAATATTGATTTTGGAACATTACAAAAGTCTCCTATTTAACCTTCTATTTTATTCCATATTGAATTAGGTATTTCTTTAATAAACTCTTTATGTTTTTCATAATCAATTGTATTTAAATCTATATTATTTATTTCTTTAAATAACTTTTTTTCGTAGTATTTAATAATATCAATATTTCCATAAACATCTTTTTTATTTTCGTTATCTATAATTTTTGTATCTAAAAAATTTAATGATGTTTGTTTTCCACCTATCAATTCTAAATATACTAAAGACAAAAGTTCTGCGTCTTTAAGCGCCCCATGTATTTTTCTATTGCTTATATCTATTCCAAATTTTCTACATAAGGCATCTAAACTTAAAGATTGTCCTGGGAATTTTGTTCTCGCTAAATTTAATGTATCTAAAATATTTTCTTCTGTTAACTCTCCTAAACCACATCTAATTAGTTCAGAGTTTAAAAATCCTGTATCAAACAAAGCATTATGTATAATAATTTTGCTATCACCTAAAAAATTAACTAATTCTTCTGATATGTCAGAAAACTTTGGTTTATCAGATAAAAAATCTTGTGAAAGACCATGTACTTGTTCTGCTTTTGGATCAGATTTTCTTTCTGGATTAATATAATAATGAAAAAAATTTCCTGTTTTTATATGGTTTTTTAATTCTATGATTCCTATTTCAACTATTCTATCACCATTTTCATGATCTAATCCTGTGGTTTCCGTATCTAATACTAGTTCTCTCATTATTTATTAATTCCCAATTTAAAGTTAATTAATATTATATAAAATATAACTGAAATAAATGTAATAGTTTTTCCAAATCCAGTTGATATAATAATTGGTTTTTGTTTTCTTTTAAAACAATCTGATAATTGGTTTTTATTTATTTTGTTAAATTTATCTATTGTCATACCATCTCTTTTTAACACTCTATCTTTCTGTGTTGATTCTGAAGCAGAGGCTAATAATATGTAATTACATATTTTATTTGTTTTTGTTTCATATAACAAAGGTATATCTAAACCAACTAGCCTAAATTTATCTTTTTTCTTTTCTTGTAAGAAAATATTTCTTTTTTTATTTATAATTGGATGAATAATTTTCTCTATTTTTTCTTTTTCTTTTGTATTATTGAATATTATTTTACCTAATTTTTTTTTATCTATTATTTCTTTATTATTTTGCAAATAAATACACTCTGGCCATTTGCTTTTTATTTTATTTATAATTGATACATTATTATCTAGTATTTTTTTTACCTCTTCATCTGCATCAAAAATTGGGATTTTACAAAAATTAAGTATTTTTGCAATTGTTGTCTTGCCCATTCCAATAGATCCCGTAATGCCTATAATTACCATTTAACCTCTTTTTATTTATAAATGTTTGTAAATTGTTTATAACTTTTTGAGTTTTCATTTATTATTATTTTTATAATAATTTATTAACAATTATAATTATAAAAAAACATATGAACAAAATAAAATAAACAATTCAATGATTGTTAATAATTATGATTGTATGTATATATTCATTGTTGTTCTAATTTTAATATGTTGTGGATAATATTGTATTAAATTATTATTCACAATATTAATTATTACTACTACTACATTAACTAATTTTTATAAAAAAAGTTTGATTGATTGTGTATAATAATAAAATAATTAATGTTTTTAATAAAGAAAATGTTTCTTCACCCCCTATCTGGTTTTTAAGACAAGCAGGTAGACATATTCCTGAATATTTTTCTATTAGATCTCAATCAAAAAATTTTATAGATTTCTGTCTAAACACTGATTTAATTGTACAAAGTACTAAGCTACCTTTAAAATATTATAATATTGATGCAGCCATAGTTTTCTCAGATATACTTATGATACCTTGGGCAATGAAGAGAAATGTTCAATTTGTAAAAGGTGTTGGTCCTGTTATGGATCCAATGATTCCTAATGAAACTGAAATATTAAATGATATTGATATTAAAAATTTACTCAGACCTTTAGATAAAGCTTTAAAAATCCTACGATCTTCAGTTCCCAACCATGTGTCATTAATTGGTTTTGCTGGTGCTCCATGGACTCTAGCTTGTTATATGATTGAAGGTCAGAGCACAAAGGATTTTCTTCTTACTAGAAAAGCTGTCTGGTCTTCTAATAATTGGTTTAATAAATTAATTGATTCATTAATTGATTATGTTGTTGATATTTTGGAGATGCAAGCAAATGCAGGTGCTGATGTATTGATGATTTTTGATTCATGGGCACATATGATACCTAGTTTTTTTTGGAAAGATTTTGGTATATCTCCTACAAAAAAAATTATAAACAACTTAAGAAAAAGAAATATTTTAATCCCTATTATTGGATTTCCTTTTAAAGCAGGATCTTCTCTTATTAATTATTCTTATGAGTCAGGAGTTGATTGTCTAGCTCTAGACTGGACAGTAGATTTAAAATGGGCTCTTAAAAATATCAATCCTAATATTGTAATACAGGGTAATCTTGACCCTGCCAGTTTAATTGATAAGAATAATAATTTGGATAAAAGCGTTAAATTAATTTTAGATACTATGAATAATAAAAGACATATTTTTAATGTAGGACATGGTTTAACTCCTGAATGTAAAATAGAAAATATTAAAAAAGTTATAGAGATAGTTAAAAATTATAATAATTGAGTTTTTAGTAATGTATTATGATGTTTTAAAAGCCTTTCATTTAATTGCCGTAATTTCATGGATGGTAGGACTTTTATATTTACCTCGTTTATTTGTTTATCATAATGAAACAATATTCAAAAGTGAAACTGACAACACTTTTTTATTAATGGAATCCCGTTTAAATAAATATATTATGACACCAGCTATGTTTTTAACTTATGTTTTAGGTTTTATCTTAGTTTATAAACAGAATTATTTACTTTTTGAAAACTACTTTATTATTAAACTTATATTAGTTATATTATTAACAGCCTTTCATGTGTATTTATCAATGCTTTACAAAGACTTTAAAAAAGGCTATAGAAATAGAAATACGGTTTTTTATAAAATAATTAATGAAGTTCCTACTATTTTAATGATTATCATAGTTATATTGATTATTGTTAAACCTAATATTTCCCCAAATTTATAATAATGTACATTTAAAGAGATTAAAATGCACCTCAAAGAGCTAAAAGCTAAAAATCCAGCAGAATTACTTATTTATGCTGAAAGTTTGGATATTGAAAATGCAAGCACACTTCGTAAACAAGATATGATGTTTGCATGTCTTAAAAGCCTTGCTGATAATGATATAGGAATTTATGGTGATGGTGTTTTAGAAGTATTATCCGATGGGTTCGGCTTTTTAAGATCTCCTCAATCAAATTATTTAGCTGGTCCTGATGATATTTATATATCTCCTAGTCAAGTTCGTAAATTTGGTTTGAGGACTGGAGACACTGTAGAAGGTCAAATTAGAGCCCCAAGAGACGGAGAAAGATATTTTGCTTTACTCAAGGTTGAAAACATAAACTTTGAGGACCCTGAAGCAGTTAGACATAGAATTAACTTTGATAATTTAACTCCTCTTTATCCTGAAAGTAAAATTAATTTTGAAACTGAATTTAATCCTGAAAACAAAGATATGACAAGTAGGGTTGTAGAACTAGTTGCTCCCATGGGAAAAGGCCAAAGAGGATTAATTGTTGCTCCTCCTAGAACTGGTAAAACTATGATGCTACAGTCTATGGCTCAAGCTATTGCAATTAATCATCCTGAAATTTATTTAATAGTTTTATTAATAGATGAAAGGCCTGAAGAAGTTACAGATATGCAACGTTCTGTTGATGGAGAAGTTATCAGTTCAACTTTTGACGAGCCTGCGTCTCGACATGTTCAGGTAACAGAAATGGTTTTAGAAAAGGCAAAACGATTAGTAGAACATAAACGCGATGTTGTCATTCTTTTAGATTCTATAACAAGACTAGCTAGAGCTTATAATACAGTAATTCCATCAAGTGGGAAAGTTCTTACCGGAGGAGTTGACGCAAATGCCCTTCAACGTCCTAAAAGATTTTTTGGAGCAGCAAGAAACATTGAGGACGGAGGCTCTTTAACTATTATTGCTACAGCGCTTGTAGATACAGGATCAAGGATGGATGAAGTCATCTTTGAAGAATTTAAGGGTACAGGTAATAGCGAAGTTATACTAGATAGAAAGTTATCTGATAAAAGAACATTTCCAGCTATTGATGTAACTAAGTCAGGCACTAGAAAAGAAGAGCTTTTAGTGGAAAAAGATACTTTATCTAGGATGTGGGTTTTAAGAAGAATTTTAATGCAAATGGGCCCTGTAGATGCCATGGAATTTTTGTCAGATAAGTTAAAACAAAGCAAAAGTAATGAAGAATTTTTTAGAGCTATGAATAAATAGCCTGATTTGTTTCACGTGAAACATTAATAACTTATAAAGCATAATAAATTGGATACAATTTTTTCATCTGCCACAGGCAATTTTAAAAGTGCTATTAAAATTATTAGGGTATCTGGTAAAAAATCAAAAACCATACCTGATATTTTTTTTTATAAACAAACAAATCCTAAAGAAGCTTCTGTCAGAAAGCTATATGATAAAGATCAAAATTTAATAGATAAGGCAATTGTAATTTATTTTCCAGGCCCTAAAACGGCAACTGGAGAAGACCTTTATGAAATACATATTCATGGAAGTTTAATAATAGAAAAAAAATTATATGAAATTTTAAATAACCAAAGAGACTTCAGAATAGCGGAGCCTGGAGAATTTACTAAACGAGCTTTTCTGAATGGCATTATCGACCTAACACAAGCTGAAGGTTTGAATGATTTAATCAATTCAGAAACTGAAGAACAATTAAAATTATCTACTTCCCAATACGAAGGAAAATTATCTAATAAGCTAAATTTTTGGAGATCAGAAATAGTGTTTTTATTGTCTAAGTTAGAGGCATTAATTGATTTTTCAGACGAAGAACTGCCTTCTGATCTAGAGAATATCTTTTTGGAAAAAGTTTCATATTTATTAAAGGAAATGAAAAGCTCAGTAAAAGAAAGTTTTTATGGTGAGAGATTAAGAGATGGCTTTATAGTTACTATAATAGGCCGTCCAAATGTTGGTAAAAGTTCTTTAATTAATTGTTTATCTAACAAAAAAATAGCTATTGTAACAAATGAGCCAGGCACAACTAGAGATGTCTTAGAGGTAATGTTAGATTTTTTAGGTTACCCCGTTTTTTTAAACGACACGGCAGGAATTAGGGAGTCGGAATCAAAAATTGA
>CAJJBL010000043.1 GCA_905182395.1 alpha proteobacterium SCGC AAA536-G10
TCCTTTTAACTGAGAAATTCCCCAACTAATTAAGTCAGGGGCACTCTCTAAACTTGGCAATAATATTGTTGCTGGATAATTCATATACCCAGTGAATTCGAAAAATAAATTCAAAAAATAACAAGAAAGAACGCCTAACCCTAATCTGACAAAAATCATTGCACGAGCTCTAACCCCGGCCTTTCTACATATTATAACTTCTATTGGTAACGAATGAGTGAATAGAATTAACAACCCAAGCACACTTGCTTGAGCAGCTGTAAAAGACATATCAACTGGCAAAGCTGAAAAGACTATTAAACCTGCATAAGGGCTTGTAAGCATAGTAGTTGTAAAAACTAATGAAATCTCTTCAGGCAGTCCTAACAAGATCATCAAAGGAGCAAAAAAATCATTTAGTATTGTAACAAACCCAAATTCTTCTAAAAACTTAACAACGATAAGTGTAGGGATCATAATTTTAAAAAGTTCATATGTGATTTCATAGATATTTATTGATAATTCTTTTATTTTATTCATTACTTCTCTCTTATAACTTAATTAAATTTATGACTTATTTTTTTATGAAATATAACTTTCCACATAATATAGGAAACTATAATAACATTCATCAGATTCCAAACAATGCCGTTAACAAATGCAAGCTTATATGATTGTGTTAAATCATATATTTCGCCTGATAACCAACCTCCTAAGCCCATTCCTACAATAGTCGACATAATAACTAATCCAACTCTTTCTCCAACTTCAGAAAGTGGGAGATATTTTCTTACTATCATTGCATATGCTGGAACAATACCACCCTGAGAGAGACCAAACATAAATGAAACAATATATAATGAATTTTGGCTATCAAAAGGAAGAAAAAAAACTAGAGAAATCATTTGTAATAATGAACCTATAAATAAAGTTAAAACTGGACCAATTTTATCTGACAAAACTCCTGATGCAATGCGGCTTATCATTCCTGAAAAAAGCATTACAGCTAATACTTCAGCTCCAACATTAAGACCAAAGCCACTATCAACGCACAAGGCAACAATATGAACCTGTGGCATTGCCATAGCTACACAACAGCCTATTCCAGCAATCATTAATAAAAACTGTAATTTTTTTGGTGAAAAAGAATTTTTTATTTCATTTTTAGAATTAAGATTGTTGTCTAAATTATCATGCCTTATTAAATTATTTTTTAGAATTAAAATTAATGGCAACATGATTACAAAACATAAAATAGCAATCCACAAATAAGCATCTTTCCAACTTCCAAAATTTAGAAAACGGCTTATTAAAAGTGGCCAAATAGCCCCTGCTATATAATTTGCGCTAGCTACGATTGAAACAGCTAACCCTCGTCTTTGATTAAAATAATTTCCAATATCAGCCATTAAAGGACCAAAAAATGTTGCTGAAGCTAATCCCATAAAAGTTTGCAAAAATAGTAAATGCCATAATTTAGTTGAAATAATTGCAAGTAGATAAGAAGCAATCAATAATATAGTTGCAATAATAATTGGTATTTTAATACCAAATTTATCTGTAATTTTACCTATTAAAAAATTACCTAACCCAAATCCAACCATTGTAAATGCATATAATAAACTAGCATTACCTCTATCTAAACCAAATTCATTTTCAAGAGATGGCAAAACTACAACAACAGACCACATCCCAACTGTGCCAATAACTCCTAATGAAAATAGAAGTAATAACCTTAACCAAGATTTAAGTTTATCTTGTTCAACATGAACTGTTTCATTATTAACTATCATAGTTACCTCCCCAGCAACTAATTTGAATTAGTTAAAAAATAATTAAAAAAGGTTTTAGATTATACCTTTTTGTTTAAGATTTTTTATTTCCACTTCTGATAAACCAAGGCTATCAGATAATATTTGATTGGTATGTTCACCTAATAATGGTGGTGGATTCCTATAACTTGGAGGAGTTTGCTCCATTTTTATTGGATTTGCTATTAATTTGAGCGGAGCTTTACCTGTAGTTTGATGTTCCATTTCTATAACCATTTCTCGTGCTTTCACATGAGGATCAGCAAAAACTTCACTCAATGTATTTATTGGACCACATCCTATTTTTTGTTTTTCTAACTCAGCTAACCACCATTCAGATGAATGTTTTTTTGTTACTTCATTTAGTGTATTTGTTACAAAATCTCTATTAGAAACGCGATCAGCATTAGTTTTAAATTTTGGATCATCAATTAATTGATCTTCTCCAGCTAACTTACAAAACCTTTCGAAGGTTGGATCATTTCCTATTGATAAAACAATATATCCATCTGATGTCGGCATTACTTGATAAGGAACTATATTAGGATGTTGATTTCCAAGCCTAGCAGGGTTTTCATTGGTTGATAAATAATTCATACCTTGATTAGCTAACCATGCAACATGAGTATCTAACATTCCAATATCAATAAATTGTCCTTCACCAGTTTTAATTTGATGCCTAACAGCAGCTAATATGCCAACAGAAGCAAACATGCCAGCCATTAAATCTCCAATAGGAACCCCCACTTTTGTTGGCTCACCACCTGGATCACCAGTTAAAGACATAACTCCGCCCATAGCTTGAATTAAACCATCATAACCTGGCCTTGCTGCATATGGTCCCGTTTGTCCAAACCCAGTAATTGAACAATATATCAGTTTAGGAAAATCTGATTTTAAATCTTTGTAACCAAGTCCATATTTTTCAAGTGTACCAGTTTTAAAGTTTTCAACTAGAATATCGCAATCAACCAATAATTTTTTAATTAAATCTTGGCCATCTTTTTCACTAAGATTAATAGTTATTGATCGTTTATTTCTATTAGCTCCACAATAATAAGCACTTAAATCCGTATCTTCTCCAATATCATTCTTTACAAAAGGTGGAGCAAAGCCTCTAGTATCATCTCCGCCAACAGGTCTTTCAACCTTAATTATATCAGCACCTAAATCACCAAGCATTTGAGTACAATATGGACCAGCTAATACTCTAGTTAAATCTAGAACTTTAATACCTTCTAAAGAATTATTCATTTTTGTTCTTTCTTAATAGTTTATAAAAAATAAAATTAGTCTTTCAAAATATAGTCATAAAAGTGATAATTTGCATCATATAATATATTAGATTTAATATTTTTTTTATATATATAGTATTACTAGAACTTAATTTATATTTATGTATATTATTAACATATTAAATAACTTTAAATCTTATACCCAGAGCTTAAAATGACTAAATTAGAAATTACAAAACCAAATTTTGGAGAGTTAACACAAGTAGCTTCAGATTTATATTGGGCCCACTTTGAACTGCCTTTTCGATTAAATCATGTTAATTTGTTTTTAATGGATACTCCAAATGGCTGGCTTATTCTAGATGCTGGATTAAAGTCTGATCATTCTGAAGAACATTGGGAGGCTCTAATAAAAGGGCCTATGAAATCTCAAAAAGTAGCTGGATTATTAATTACACATTATCATCCGGATCATATTGGTATGGCTGGGTGGTTACAAAAAAAGTTTGATATAGCTTGTTACACTACAGAGAAAGAGCACTTTACTGCTAAAACCTTTAGATCTATGCCTGACGATGAATATGCTAAAATTTTCCGAAATGTCTTTGTTCGAGCAGGAATGAGTGAAGAAGATATAATAGCAATGGGGCCCGCAACAAGACTTTATAAAAATAGAGTACATGAACTTCCTGAATTTGAAATCATAAAAGCAGGTCATGAAATTATTTCTAACGAAGGAAAGTGGATTGTGAGAACAGATTCTGGACACTCTCCTGAACATATTTCTTTATTAGATTCAGAAAGAAAATTATATTTATCTGGAGATTTCCTTTTACCAAGAATTTCCCCTAATATATCAGATAATTTTTTTGACCCATTAGATGATAGATTAGGAAAATATTTAAAGTACTTAAATGAAATACAATCGATTGGATCTGAAACTTTAGTTTTTCCATGTCATGATTGGCCTTTCAAAGACGGTGCACAACGTGCCCAAGCATTGATAGATCATCATAATCATAGACTTAATCTTTTAATCAATGAACTAGAAAAAAGAACTATAACAATAATGGATTCTATAAGTATAATTTTTGATCGTAAAATTGGAAATGAACAAATGCATTTTGCTATTGGTGAAGCAAGAGCACACTTAATTCATTTGGATGTAACTGGAAAAGCAAAAAGTGTAATTGATGATAATGGGACAGTCCATTACAGCATAACATAAAAAGTTATATTTAGATTCTTTCAAACTTCCATTTTAAAAATATATTTCAAAATATAGAATATATAATAACGCTAATAATTTAGGCAATTTTTTTTTATCCTAAAAATAAAGCTTAAAATTTAATCAAAGTATC